>NZ_PJJW01000027.1:0-85847 GCF_002929675.1 Cryobacterium sp. M15 | reverse complement strand
CTGACCATCCCACGGTGGCTCCTCGCGTTGGCGAAGCAACGCTCAAGGCCGGGAAACTCCACCACTCAATGGGACATGACCGTCGCGAAAGCCCAAATACGGGTTCAGAGTGGTCATCGAAATTCTCCTCGGTGAGTGTGCGCTGACTGCTGGATTCAGCCATTATGTCCCGGTTCCCCCGGTTTTTCAGCGCGTGGCCGAGCGCTCATTGCGCTGCGCACGCGGTGAATGAAACCCGAGTCTGAGGGTCGACAGGCACCAGCGGAGTGGCCAGAATAGGGGCAACGTTTTGCTCGTCGTTGACGTGCCTGTGTCGAACCGGCGGCGGCAACGGCGTGGTCCCGAAGACGAGAAGTCCGATGAGCACAGGAAAAGCCGACCGCGCCGCGCGCAATCTGTCTGCGAGTCACCCGCCGTACCCCGCATCTTCCGGCTACGCCCCCGTGTCGGATCGCTCCTTCGTAGCAACCTGGCTGTTCTCCTGGTTGCTCGGATTTCTCGCCGTGGACCGGTTCTATCTGGGCAAAGCAGAGACCGGAACACTCAAACTGATCACTCTGGGAGGCTTCGGCCTCTGGTGGCTCATCGATCTGATTCTCGTGCTGACCGGTTCACAGCGTGACAGGCAGGGCCTGCCCCTGTCCGGTTTCGACGCGAACAAAAAAAACGGCCTGGCTGGTCACGGTGGTGGGGGTCCTCGTGTCGGCCGCCGTGTCGGGCCTCAGCGCGATCTTTGACGTGCTGGTGGGAGGCTGACTGGCTCACCTCACCCATCACACCGAAACGCCCCCGGCCTCGGTACAGGAGGTCGGGGGCGTTTCGGTGCTGCGGCTGCGTTACGAGGGCTGTCCGGTGGGAAGGACGGCGATGTGCTGCAGATTCACGTGTGCGGGGAGGCTCACCGTGAAGGTGATGATTTCGGCGATGTCTTCAGCGTTGAGCAGTGTGATGCTGTCGTCAGCACCGGCAATCCAATCCGACACGCCGGCGTCGGTCACGTGACCGGCCAGTTCGGTCTTCACAAGCCCCGGTGCGATCGATCCCACGCGCACGCCCTGTGCACCGAGCTCCACACGCAGTGTGGTGGTCAGGTGCGTGACGAACGCCTTCGTGGCGGAGTACACCGAGAAGTTGGGAAAGATGTTCTGCCCGGCGATGGAGCTCGTGTTGATGAGGTCCGAGGGGCCGCCCTTCGCGGCACTGACAACGAGCTGGTCGACGAACGCACCGATGGTGGTGACGAGCGCCGTGACGTTGAGGTCGATCTGGTGCTTCCACTGATCGACGGCGTGCTCCTGCATGGGGGCGGGGAGCATGATGCCGGCGTTGTTGAACAGGATGCTCGTGGTGCCGAGCTCCTTCTCAACGGTGGCGGCGGCGCGGCTGATGGCGTCGGCATCCGTCACGTCCGCGACGATCACGAGCGCGGTTCCGCCGGCGGCGGTGATCTCAGCGGCGAGCGCTTCAAGCTTGTCAGCGCGACGCGCGATCAGTGCAACCGATGCGCCGCGGGAAGCGAGCTGACGTGCAGTTGCCTCACCGATTCCGCTCGACGCGCCGGTGATGACCGCGACGCGGCCGTTGAGGTTTGCGGACAAAGTCATGGTGTTCCTTTCGTGCGGACGTGAATGCCCACACCTAGGGGAACCATCGGAGCGCCCGGATATGCCCGCACAACCGCGCCCCCGTCTTCCTAGGACAAGTTGTCCCCGGCTGATGTGCAGCCGGCCTGGGCGATACTGGAGTCATGGACACCGCTGGCACCCTCACTGATTTTCTGCGCTCTGCCCGGGCTCGGCTTGCGCCCGGCGACGTGGGACTGCCCCTGAACCGGACCGTGCGGCGGGTGCCGGGATTGCGCAGGGACGAAGTTGCCGGAATAGCCGGGGTGAGCGTGGATTATTACGCCCGCATGGAACAGGGCCGCGTGACCCAGGCATCCGACGCGGTGATCAATTCCCTGTCCGTGGCCCTGCGCATGAACGAGACCGAGCGCACCTACCTGTTCACGCTGTTGTCAGCGTCGACGGGTGGGCGGCTCGACGTGCGGGGACGCACGAGCACGGTGCGCGCGCCGCTGCAGGGCATCATGGATTCCCTCACCGGCTCCCCCGCCTTCGTGCTGGGACCGGGGATGCAGGTTCTGGCCATGAATTCCCTCGCGGTGGCGCTGATGGCCGACTTTGGCGCTCGCACGGGTCACCGGCGGAGCCTGGCGCACTGGACCTTTCTCGACCCGTCTGCACGGTCGTACTACCAGGACTGGGACCTGATCGCAGCGGATGTGGCCGCGATCCTCCGACGGGACACGTTGAGGCACCCGCACGACCCCGCCATGACAATGCTGATCAAGGAGCTGATGGAGCAGAGCCCCGAATTTGAAGCGATGTGGGCCGAGCATCGGGTCTACGAGTGCACCTTCGGCATCAAACGGCTGGTGCACCCCGTCGTCGGGCGCATCGATGTGGACTTCGAGAACTTTGCCGTTGCCGGAGAACCGGATCAGGAATTGTTTGTGTACAGCGCCCCGGTCGGCTCGCCGTCCGCCGATGCGCTGAGCATTCTGGCCGCCTGGAACGTGCAGCAGACACGGCCGGCGCGGAGCCCAGAAACCACCGTTGCCGGGTGACCGGGCACCAGCAGCGCTAGGGTCAGGGTATTCGGCTCGACCGCGTTGATCAGACGCGTTATCAGAGGAGACCCATGCGCTATCAGGCAACGATCATTGTGGTGGCGGCCGTGACCAAGCCGGAGGCGCTGAGCGCGATTTCTCAGGTTGTGGGCCGGCCCGTGCAGGGTAGCGCGGCGCATCCGTTCGTCGCGTTGCCCGACGGGGGTCGCGTCACGGTGGAGGTACCGAAGTTCGGCGAAGCGCCCCCGTTGGCCATCGACGTTACCGATCCGCGGAGTGACAGCGACGCCCGGGCTGCTGCTGAGACGCTGCTGGTCTCCCTCGGCGGCGCCACCGGGTGGGCCATTCATCATCTGCAGGCCTCGGCCGAGTAGCCGATACAGTGATCTTCATGGAACGATCATCATGAAACTCACCGACGTTGGCGCCCCGGATCGCAGCTTTTCGCGGTGGCTGAGCGACGACGAGATCGGCCAGGTGATCGCGCATAAGCGCGGCTGGCGGCTGGCTCCAGACGGGCGGGTCATTGCCGGCAAGATTTTGCACCGCACCATTGCCTCATCGCTGGCCGCGTTGAGCAGCGCGGCGGTCGCGAACCGTTGGGCGTCTCGCCCGGCCGAGCCGCGCAGCGACGGCAGCGGCCCCACCCACATGATGTGGGGCATCGTCGACGCCCGTTCCGACGCGGAAATCGCCGAACAGATCTAATCACCCGGTGCGCTACGCACCGGCAGGCAGGAACACACCGGCTGGCACGGAGGCATTCGTTGTAGCGTGAGAGCATGACCAACCTGACGCCCCGTTACATCGAACCCGGCCAGCCCTTCGATCGCGACACCAACTACATCGAAGATTGCATCACCCGTGACGCGCGGGACGGCTGACCCGTCGAGACCGGTCGATATCGCCTTGTGGCCGCGCGGGCATGCCCCTGGACGAACCGCACCGCAATCGTGCGGCGGTTGCTGGGTCTTGAAGGGCGCTGCGGATGTCGACGCGTTGGGGGTTGCCGTGCATGTCACGGCCGGCGCCGGTGGCGACGCCGAGGAAGAACAGCGCGGCGAGATGGGTGGCGTAGGTGTGGCGGAGGTCGTGACTGTGGACGTGCGGGAAGAAGGTGCCGCGCTTGTGGGCGTTTGTTTCGGCCATGGCGGACACGTCTCCGGTGATCTCTTGCGCGGTAGCGTATTGCAGTGGTGCGCCGTCGCGGGTGGAGATGAAGAGCATGGCGGGTTCGCCGCTGGGGGTGACGAGGCGGCGGCGTTCGCTGGCGGTCATGGTGTTGAAGAGCCGGGCGGTGCCGGTGGTGTCGATGATGCCGCGGAAGGTGGGTGTGGGCAGTTCGGCGACGTGGATGGGGTCGGCTGGTGTCCAGCCTTTGAGAAGTGCGTTGCGGGAACCACCGTCGGGGTTGGCGTAGTCGTGGACGCGTTGTAGGTGGTGGCGGAAGGCTGGGAGGCGCACTTCGCGGCGGATTTTGCTGGTAGCGCCGGGGAGGTACATCTCGACGAGGTCGCCGGGGCGGCTTTGGTCGGGGAGTTCGTAGATGGTGAGGTGGGCGAGTGTGTCGACGCGGCCGCCGCAGGCGACGCCGAGTGCGATGAAGGCGGCGTCGCGGGCGCCGGTGAGGGTTCCGGTGGTGGCGCGGTTGGCGCCGTGGATCCAGGCGGTGCCGAGGAGTTCGTCAATCTGTGGTGGCTCAAGGGGGGTGCCGGCGGCGCTGGCCTTTGGTACGTTGCGGCCTTCACGCATGGAGGTTACGACGCCTCGGGGCGTCCGGATGTTGTCGAGGGTGATGGGGACTTGGATGCGGTGGGTGTCGCGCAGCCACACGTAGAACTGCTTAATGGCTGTGCGGTCGCGGCTCCAAGTTGTTCCGGCGACGCGGGTTTGGTCGTTGACGGTGCGTTGGTTGACGTAGGCCGTGATGTGGACGTTGGTGGCGCCGCGGAGAGAAGTGTTTCGGTCGACGAGGAAGGCGACGTACTGGGAGAGGCTTTCGGCGTAGCTGACGGACGTCTTCGTGCTGTAGGGACCGCCCGTGCGGGCGGCGACGTAGGCGAGCCATGCTGAGGCGTCAGGTTCGATGTGGCCGTCGATGGTGAGGACGGGGGCGAGCAGGGGTGGGATGTCGAGCGGGGGTTGGCCGAGGTCCTGTTCGATGAGGTCGGGGTCCCAGACGCCGCCTTGTTGGATCCGAACCCGTCGCATTTGGAGCCTCTCGTTCTGAGTGACACCAGTATGACGTGAAGCAGAATTGAGGGATAGTCGTGGTCCCGGTATTTACCCGGGACCATGACTTGGAGCAGCTCTGGATTAGGAGACAGACGACATTCCCGGAGATTTACCGCTTCAGGTTGGTGAGCTCCTGCAAGACCTCGTCTGAGGTGGTGATGATTCGGGCGTTGGCCTGAAAGCCGCGCTGGGCGACGATCAAGTTGGTGAATTCCTGCGACAGGTCAACGTTGGACATTTCGAGTGCACCGCTGGTGAGGGAGCCGAGGCCAGCCGCGCCCGGGGTGCCCAGTTCGGCGCCACCAGAATTGAAGGTCGCGCGGTACGCGGAGGAGCCAGCCTTCTCGAGCCCGCCGGGGTTGACGAAGGTGGCCAGGGCTATGCGACCGATGGCCTGCTGTTCGCCATTGCTGAACAGGCCGATGAGCGTGCCGTCGGCACCGAGCGTGTAGCTGTTGAGCGTGCCGGCCGCGCTGCCGTCGTCGGTGTTGCCGGCAACGGTGGGGAGACCGGCGAAGCCCTTGAGGTCGTTCAAGTTCATGGCGATCTCGTCAACCGTCAGGTTATTCAAGCTGGTGAAATTACCCGTGGCCTTGCCTTGCGCGTCGACCTCAGCGGTGAGCTGCAGGGTTTGAGCAGCGTCGTCATTCGTGTTCGACACAATCCAGCCATCAGCGCCGGGCTGGCCGGTGCGGGTGAACGTCAGTGACACCGTTCGGGAATTGCCGAGGTCATCGTAGACATCGACGGTGCGTACAAGGGACTCGCCAACCGGGGAATCCGCTGGCAGGTTTCCGGTGAAGGTCGCGCTGAGTGACCTGACCGCGGGAACAATCGCGCCGACGGGTAGCGTGATGTTGCTGACCGGTCCGCCAGCGTTGACGACGCCGTTGACGGCGCCCCAACCCTGTACGATCGCGCCGTCGGGCGAGACCAGTCGGCCGGCCGAGTCGAAATTGAAGGAACCGGCGCGGGTGTAGAGGCTTTCACCGCCGAGAGACGTGATGAAGAAGCCATCGCCGGAAATCATAAGGTCGGTGGTCTTGCCGGTAGATTGCGCGGAGCCCTGGGCGAAGTTCGTGGAGATTCCAGCGACCTGCACACCGAGGCCGACCTGGGCCGGGTTGGTACCACCGGTGGTGGCCGTGGCGCCGCCGGCGGCCTCGGTCAGCTGCGACAGGGTGTCTTGGAATTGAGTGGCAGACGCCTTGAACGCCGTCGTGTTGACGTTGGCGATGTTGTTGCCGGTCACGTCGAGCATGGTCTGGTGTGAACGAAGGCCAGAGATACCGGAGTAGAGAGAACGAAGCATGAGATGCAAGCCTTTCGAGAAAGAAGGAGTACGCGGTGAAGTTGGTGAAGTGACGGGATCGCTGAGCTTGGGGCCGGGGGTCAGGCCGCGGTGGTCGACTCCGCGGGGTCTTTAGCGACTGCGGTGTCGTCGGTGACCGTGGGGCTGGTCACGCCGGAGATGACGTCGAGGGCCACCGGTTCACCGTTGACGGTGACCGTGGGAATGGGGCCGGCGAATGATACCGACGAAGCGAGCCCTGTGATTTCGACGCCGTCGGCGTCGGTATAGGTGACCGTCTCCCCCACCAGGGCTGTCGCCGAGGTGCGCATCTGCAGGGAGAAGCCCTCCTCGCTCGCGGTGGCCATTTCGGTGAGCTTTTCCATCATGGCGAGCTGGGTAGTCTGGGCGATCATCTCGTTGGTATCCATCGGGGAGCTGGGATCCTGGTTTTGCAACTGCTTCACGAGAAGCGACATGAACACCTCCGAGTCCATGGACTGTTTGGGGGTGCGCGTCGTAGTTGTAGACGAGTACATTCCGGTCGGAGCGGCGGCAGTGGCCGCCAGGGCGTCGATAGTCACGGTTTTCTCCTTCTAAGCCAGTACGTCAATGGTGTGGGTAGATCCGAATTGGGGTGGTCGTTGCTCGCGCGGAGTATCCGGTGCTCGGCCGTCTGGGCTACGAGCGTCGCTATTGCGTGCGTTAGCCTCGGAGCGCGGCTGACGGGTGGCGCTCGGATCGCCGGCCTGGCTATCGGACGACAGGTTGAGCTGGGCGCTCAGCCCGGAACCGGCGAGGTCACGACGTAGGTCGGGCAAAATCACGCGCAGGGCGTCGCGGGCCAGGTCTGTAGGAGCGAACAGCTCCACCCGAATACCCTCCCCCGTCACATGCGCCCGCACGGTGACCGGTCCCAGATTGTCGGGCGACACGCTGATGGTCAGCACGTGCTCACCGGGGGCCGCGGTGGTGAGCGAGAACAGTGGCTTCATGATCTGGGCGGTGAGCGGCATGGCGTTGACCGAAGCGGGCGCGGCCACTACAGCGGTTGTGGGGGTCGACACCACGGCCGGCAACCCGATGGGCCCAGCAGTGGGCAGGGCGGATGCCGCGGGCGCCAATGATGCCGAGTGCGCGACGGCGTCGGTGTCGGTGTCGGCAACGGCGTCGGCGCCTCGCCCGGTCAGCCGCACGGAGTCGGGCACCGCGAAGCCAGACGCCCCCGCGATGGTAACCGCGGTGTTCAGCGTGGCAGTGTTTCGCACCGCACCGGCCTGTGCCGCACCAGCCTGCGCCGCACCACCTGCCGCAGTTGCCGGGACGTCTGCCGCAGTTGCCGGGACACCTGCCGCAGTTGCCGGGACACCTACCGCAGTTGCCGGGACACGTGACGCAGTTACCACTCCGGAGATTGCTGAGGCGGGCGGCGGAGTCGTCGACGCTGTCACAGACGCTGTGACATCCGCTGTGACTTCAGCCGTGGTGAACGCCGTGGGTGTGGCATCAGCCGCGGACGCTGCCGTGACGGTGGCACGGCTCGAGGCCGCCGCCGCTTGAGCCGCAGCGGTCGGAGCTGCGACGACGACGACGGAGGCGAACGTCGTGGCGGTCGGGGCTGCTGCGCCCGCATCGCCGGTGGGGAGTACAACAGCGATAGTTCTTGTTGCAGGGTCGGGCGTACGAAGTGCGGGGATCGTTGCTACGGCGGCCGAAGCAATCGACGCCGCTGAACCCGCCGTGACACCGAACGTACCTGCCGTTGCGGCCAGTGCCGCAACGGCCGCCGTGACAGGTGCCGCCGCATCGAGTGCGTTCCAGTGAGCAGCCGAAACGGAGGTTACCGAATGGCCAGTGCCGTCGGCTACCACTGCGGCCGTGTTATCCCACGCAAAAGCCGCCGGGAACGACACGGGGACGACCGGAATGGTGGCATCCGCTGCGACGAAATCAGGGTGCACTACGGACAACGACGACGTCGAACCGGCTGTGGAATCCGCAGCATGATCCCCCGTCGGCTCCGGCGGCTCCGTCGACACCGGCGGCTCCGTCGGCTCCGGGGCCGATGAAGCGCCAGTGCGCCCCGCAAGGGCGTCATCCATGATCGACCCGAAGGCATCGGCGCCCGGCGACACCGACCTCGTCTCGCGCGCGGCGACGGGCGCAGACGGCGCTGCGGCTGGGCGAAAGTGACCGAGAATGAGAGTCATTGTGCGCTTCCCGTGACTGTTGGGTTCTGCTGGGCGAAAGCGGTAAAGGCTGCGTTGAGCATGTCGGCAGGGCCGGCGCCCGTGACAGCGGTGTCGGTCGGAATGATGCGGCGGATGGTGGTGATGTCGGCATCCGTCATATACGCCTCGCGCAGGCAGACGGTGCGGCCTGGATACGGCGCGTGAATGACCTTGTTGTCGCCGGCGTAGATGAGAATGTGGTCGCCACCACTGGTGACGATGAGGTCGCCCGGCTGGGCTTCCGCAAGGGAAGCGACCTCCGTTCCCATCTTCATCTGCCCCGACACGAGTCGCGGCAGTTCTATACCGATATCGGCATAGACGGTCTGCACGAGTCCGGAGCAGTCCATTCCGCTGGAATCTTCACCACCGAACACGTAGGGCACGCCGAGGTATTTCTGTGCGGAGGCGACCACGTCAGTGCCGCTTGCGCCCGTGCCCGATCCGGTCACGCTGGTTGCGGTCGTGCCGGCAGTGCCGAGCGCCGCCGCCAGGGTCGCTGCAAAGCTACCAGCCGAAGCGGATGCCGCACCGGTCGTCGCCGCTGTGGCCGTTGTCGCTGTAGCCGTTGTCGGTACCCGGTCTGAAGCCACGCTGGAGAGCTGCTGCAGTGTGGCCTGGATCTGGCTGATTCGCCCCATGGCCGCGATCATCGTCATGGTGTCTCCTCCTCGTTCATCGTGGCGGTATTGTTCGTACCGGGATGGGAGCGGTGCCACCGCGCCCCGGCAATTTCGTCGAGCACGGTCTGCTCGGCGTGCAGGTCTTGCGCCAGCAGCGCGGCAGCGTGCCGCTCGTGCAGTTTTTCGAGCGCGACCGACTCGGCCCTGGCCGCGTTGTACGTAGTCTGGGCCGAGTCCAGGCTCTCCTGGTGGTTGCGGCCAACGGCTTCAAGCTCGGCAAGCATGCTGCGCGACGACGACCGCGCCGCGGCCATGGCGTTGAGAGCAGCGATGGTCTGCGGGGAATTGCCGAGGGAACCGAGCGCAGTGCGGGCGCGCCCATGGCGGGCCTCGATCGCCGCCACCCGGGCGTTCGCTTCGGCCAGGTCGAGGGCAGCCTGGTCCTGCTGCAGCTTGCGCAATCGCAGCAGTCCGGCAAGAGGAAAGAGGCGGCTCATGCGACAGACCCGAACGCACGGGTCAGTCGGGTGAGCTGGGCCCAGGCCTGCTCGCTGGGAGTCTGGTCGTTCATCCGCTGCTTTAGGAAAGCTTTGATGGCCGAGTCATTCTCAACGGCCACATCGACCATTGGGTTGGTGCCGGCCCTATACGCTCCGACGTCGAGCAGGTCCTGGGCGCCCTGACGGGCCGCCATCACCGTGCGCAGGGCCGTCGCGATCGCGTTTCGTTCCGGACTGTTCACCCGCGAGGCAACGCGAGAAATGGAGGCGAGCACATCGACCGACGGAAAATGGCCGGTGACGGCAAGCTTACGGTCGAGCACAACGTGACCGTCGAGAATAGACCGCGCCGCATCTGCAATCGGTTCGTTGTGGTCATCGCCGTCGACGAGCACGGTGTAAATTCCAGTGATCGAGCCGGTTTCACCAGTTCCGGCGCGTTCGAGGAGTCGGGCCAGCACCGAGAAAGTCGACGGCGGATAGCCACGGGTAGCCGGCGGTTCGCCGACCGAAAGGCCGATTTCGCGCTGGGCCATGGCGACGCGGGTGAGCGAGTCCATCATGAGCATGACGTCGGCGCCCTGATCGCGAAACGATTCGGCGATGCGGGTCGCGGTGAACGCGGCGCGTAACCGCATCATTGCGGGTTCGTCTGAGGTGGAGACCACGACGATGGAACGGGCCAGGCCTTCCGGGCCCAGGTCGTCTTCGAGAAACTCCCGAACCTCACGCCCGCGTTCCCCCACCAGCGCGATGACCGATACCTGAGCATCCGTTCCACGAGCGATCATCGACAGCAATGACGACTTTCCCACGCCGGAACCGGCGAACAGTCCCATGCGCTGGCCGCGACCGACCGTCGTGAGCGTGTCGAGTACGCGTACGCCCAGGTGCAGCGGGGTCGTGATGCGTGCCCGGTGCATGGCCGACGGGCTGTCGTGTTCGAGCAAAACGGCACCGTCGGAATCGAGCGGTCCCTTGCCGTCGATCGGGCGGCCGAGACCGTCGATGACGCGCCCGAACAGGCCGCGACCGGTGGGCACGAGCAGGGACGAACCGGCTGATCGCACCCGGGCCCCCGCCTGCAACCCGGTGATACGGCCAAGCGGCATACACCGAATGCTGGTCTGGGTCGTGGCGACGACCTCCGCATCGATTCCTTCGTGGCCTGGACGGGCGTCGAGAGTGACAATGTCGCCGATTGCCGAGCGCAGGCCACGCACCTCCACGCCGAGCCCGACGATGGACGACACGATACCGACCCGCTCAGGGCGGCCGGCTTCGATCGCTTGTGCGAGCTGCGCGGTGCGTGGACGCCAGGCTGTGATCATGCTTCGACCTCGGCAAGGGCGGCCTTCGCGCGGGCGAACGCCGTGCTGATGCGTGCGTCGAGAAACCCGTCACTGAATTCCGTGATGGCGTCCCCGCGCTTGAGCTCGGAATCGGCGACGAAGCGGATGCTCTCCAGCGCCCGCGTCTGCGCGTGCAGCACGACAAGGTCCTCCGGGTGCATGCGAATGCTGTGGACCTCGCTGCGATCGAGTTGGTCAGGCTGGTACAGGGCGCGTTCCAAAGCCCGGCGAGCCGACGGCTCGGTGTGGCTGAGTTCGCAGCCCAGAATGGCTTCGGCCAGTTCGAGCGACGTGTTCACGAGGGTGGATTCCGCCTGCTGAATAAGTGGGATGCTGCGTTCGTCGAGGGCTCGGGCGGCGGCAGCGAGCAAACGCACCACGTGGTCGATCTGCGTTTCACCGTAGCGTTCGTTTTCGGCGTGTTCGGCGTTGATCTCTTCGGCGCGGCGCGCGACATCCCCTGCGGCCAGGCGCAGCCCTTCGGTATAGCCGGCGGCGTGGCCTTCTGCGCGCGACTGCTCGGCAGCACGGTCCTGTTCTTCGTCGTGCAAACGCGGAAAGGCCATACGGCCGAACCCGGTGTCAGTTGACATATTCGTCCTCGGCACCGCGCTGCACCGTGATATTTCCCTGCGCTTCCATATCGCGAATAGCGCGGACGATTTCGGCGCGGGCGTCTTCGACCTGGCGCATGCGCACCGGACCGAGGCTCTTGGTCTCGTCGTCGAGCACATCGCGGTTGCGCTCGGAGAGGTTGGCCCGAATGACCTCGATGACGGCGTCGGTGCTGCCCTTCATCGCCAGGGCCAGCACATTCGTGTCGATTCCGCGTAGTACCTGCTGCACGTCCCGGCTTTCGAGCTTGACGATGTCGGCGAAGGTGAGCATGCGTGAACGAATCTCTTCGGCGAGGGCGGGGTCGCGTTCTTCGAGACTTTCCAGCAGCGCCCGCTCGGTAGCGGCATCCGCTCGATTGATGATGTCAACGAGCGGCTGGATACCGCCGATGACTTCTGCGCTCGCGCGCGCCACGATCTTGCCGGTGCGCAGTTTGAGTGTGTCTGTGACGATGCGGATGGCCTCGGGGGTTGCGCTGGACATCGTGGCGATGCATTGCGCTACGTCGGTGCGCAAACTGGCTTCCATGCCGGCCAGAACAGCCGATGCCTGATCGCGCCTCAAGTGCGCCAGAACGAGAGCGACGGTCTGGGGCATTTCGCCATCGAGCAGGGTGAGTACGTCGCCGGGCTCTGATGGGTCTAGAAACTCGAAAGCTTTGCCGGCCATCGACGTGGCGACCCGGTTCATGACACCGGCCGCGCGCTCAGCGCCGAAGGAAGCCTCGAGCAGGCCGATCGCGAAGTCGTGCCCGCCCCTGGACAGACGGCGGCCCTTGAGGCTAATTTCGTGAAACTCGTTCAGCGTGGCTTCGGCCAGTGCCGGATCGACGTTGCGCAGTTGAACGATCTCGCCCGCGATGACCTCGGCTTCGATATCGCTGAACTCTTTCATGACCTCGGTCGCGCGCTGACGGTCCATGTTCATGAGCACGACGGCGACCTTCTGGGTGCCGCTCAAGACCGTAAGTACATCGCTCATGCTGGCTGCCTGTCATCCATGAGTCCGCGCAGGAACTCCGCGGTGCTGCGCGGGTCGCTCTGGGCGAGGGCGTCAATTTCTGCACGACGGATGTCGGTGTCGCTGGGCACGAACGCCACGGTCGGGAGGATCTGGGTCGGGGTGTCATTGCCCTGGTCAAGGAACAGGGTTGCCGGTGACGCGGTGACCGACAGCGGTGTCGGTGCTTCACCGAGCGCGTCCTGCACTGGGGCAAGGTCACCGATCTCGACCGATTCCCGGCTCTGGCGCCGTGATCGGCGTGCATACAGAATCAGGCTGACAACGAGCGTGATGACAATGCCGGCGGTGATCACGGACACCCGCAGAATATCGGCGAACCGTTCGGCGGCCGCGGCATCCGCTGCCGCTTGGAGCGCCGCCGCTGCCGCTGCCGCACCGGCGGTGTCAAAGGCCATGACCTCGACGGTGACTGCGTCACCGCGAATGGCGTCGATTCCAGCAGCGGAGGTGACGAGGGACGTGATGTCGACCACGTTGAGATTGGCGGCGGCATCCGCGTCGACGGCCACGGAGACCGTCTGTCGGGTGATTGCCCCGGCCGGGATAGTACGGCTCTCGGTCACTTTATTGACCGCGTTATTGCGGGTGGTCGATTCGCTCGAGAACGTGCCGTCGGTGGCACCATCGGCCGCGACGGCCGCCTCTGCACCGAGCACACCGGCGGCGTTGCCCCCGGTTCCCGTATAGGTTTCCGTGTCAACGGATTCGTTGAGGGCCGGAGTCTCGATCGGGGCGGTGAACGACTCTTCCACCCGTTCGGCCGATTCATAGCTCATGTCGGCAGCAACGACGACGGTGGAGTTGCCGGCACCGACGACCTTGTCGAGCATGGCCTGCACGGCGTTACCGACACGAGATTCATAGTCAGAGGCCTGTTGCTCCGCTCCCCCCGTGGCGCCGATTCCAACGGCGGAGAGAACGGCGCCGGTCGAGTCGACGACAGCTACGTCGGCTGCGGCCATGCCGTCGATCGAGGCGCTCGTCAGGTGGACTATCGCCTGCACCTGGTCGTTGGAGAGCGAAACGCCGTTTTCAGTTTCAACGAAAACGGAGGCCGTCGGGTCGTTCTTTTCCGATACGAACACACTGTCTTCGGGGATCGCCAGCCGTACCGAAGCAATCTGAACGCCGTCGAGCGCACCAATGGTCTTGGCAAGTTCGCCCTCGAGTGCGCGCTTATACGTTACCGACTGCTGAAACTCGCTCGACGTGACACCCATGGTGTCGAGCAGGGAATATCCCCCGGTGCTCGATGTGGGCAGGCCGGCCGAAGCCGCCTTGATGCGTTCGTCGTAGACGTTCGCTTCGGGCACCAGAATGGTGGAGCCGCCATTTGCCAGTTCGTACTCCACACCGTCAGTCCTCAGCTGTTCGACGATGCTATTGGCGTCCTCGCCGCTAAGACCGGAGAACAGGGGCGTGAAAGCCGGCTTGGTCACCCACATGCTGAGCGCGGCTATGCCGAGTACGAGTACCGCGACGCCAATGATGGCGACTGTGCGCTGGGCGATGGTGAACTCGCGAATGGCGTTTCCGAAGCGCTTGAACACGCTGGTGACCTGCCGGGGCATCAGGCCTGCATCCTCATGATCTCGTTGAACGCGTCGACGCCTTTGTTACGCACGGCGGCGACGAGTTCCATGGTCACCTGCGCGCGAGTAGACGCAATCGTGGCGGTGTGAATGTCATTGAGGTCACCGGTCACGGCCTGAATGGCGAGGGCGTTCGACGTTCCTTGCAGCTGCTGCAGGTTATCGACGGCGCCCGAAAGCGCGGTGCCGAAGCCGGAGCCATCCATGCGCTGCGTGGGGGTCGTGGCAGAAGTGCCCATGACGCCGGAGAGCGACGTTGCGGCGGTGGTTGCGTTGATAGCGCTGAGCGGCATCAGCCACGTCCGATCTGTAGTGCGGCTTCGTAGGCAGTCTTGGCCCGGTCGACGACGGCGGCGTTGGCCTGGTAGCCACGCTGGGCCATGATGAGGTTGCCCATCTGCTTCGCCAGGTCGATTTCGGGGTACCGCACATAACCGTCGGCATCGGCCAAAGGATGCTCCGGCTCGTAGACGAGGGTTCCCTCGGCACCGCCAAATGCGGCGCTCGTGCTGGCTCCGACGTTGCCGACACCTTCCTGCGCCACGACGTAGCGTTCCTGGAAAGCAGCGTCGTTGGTTGCCGTGGCGGTATTGGCGTTGGCGAGGTTGTCGGCGATGGCGTCGAGCCATTTGCGGTGCAGGGTCATTCCGCTTCCGGCGATACCGATGGCGTCGACCATCAGGCGGTCTTCATCGCGGCGCGCATTGACGTGGCCGGCCCCTCGACTGCCCGAGCCGCGAACTGGTAGCGCAGCAACGCGTCGAAGTTGGCGAGGGTCTCGGTGTCGAGGTTGACATTGTTGCCGTTCAGCAGGGTCGGATCGAGTGAGCGCTCGGTTGTGGCCGCCGCCAGGCCACTGCCATCGGCGACTGACTGGGCCAGAGCGCTCTCGAAGGAGACGACCTTTGCGTGATAGTTGGGCGTATTGATATTCGCGATGTTGTTCGCGATCGTGCGCTGGCGCAGGGCCAGACCGTCCAATGCGCTGGTGAGGGCTAGGGAGGTCACGGAATCAAGCATTCGTACCCGCTTCGTCGACGAAAGACACGTCGGCCGATCCTTGGCCTGATTATGAGCACTCCGTGCTCACCACTTGCTATCGGTCAGCCCGACAGAACCGTAAGCAGTTCGTGAGAACATTCTCCCGGATTGTTGCGCTACGGATGATGGCTGTTGTTCAACCGGCAACATCCAGATACACGGATGCCCGCGCGTCGCGCTTGGACGGTACCAACCGTACGGCCGTGAGGTGTTTGAGTGTGAGGCTTCGCGCCTGTTCGAGTTCGATGATGAGTTTTTGCTGGTTGGAGAGCAAGTCACTGGCTCGAACGACGAAGTCGGCAGGCAGGGTGCCGAGGCCGACCGGCGGTGTCCAGGTCGTCAGTGCCGACGCGAGTTCCCCCTCTGCGCTGGTTGACCCTGACATGGTTGACACCGCAATGGTTCGCGCCGCAGCATCAAGCGAGAGTTCGAGCGCGTCAAGGGCGGCCGCCCATGCAACACGAGCGGCGGCATCCGTTGTGGCGGTCTTAGCCAATGCCGAGCTCACCGCTTCGGCCTGTGGCTGGCGCTGGCGTGGCCGGCAGCAGATCGGCCGCTTCGTGCCAGGTCTGCCGCAACGGCTCGAGCAGCACGATGCACTCGTGCGTACGGGCGGGATTGCGGCTGGTGTTCGCGCTGACCATAGCGGTGGAGACATAGGTATAGAGCGAGAAGAGTCCCTCGCCGCCGTCCCACGCCTCGACGATGAGCGACGTGCTCAACTCCGACACGATTGCCTGGGCGTGCAGCAGATTGTCTGACGCCGTCTGCCAGTCCTGACGCTGCTGGGCCGCTTCGGCGCGGTTCAGGTCGAGCAGCAGGCGGTCGTAGAGCATCGTGAGCAGCCGAACCGGGGTGGCTGAGAGCACCGCGTCGCGGTTGTAGCGCGAACGCTGGGCATTGGATCCTGCACTCATGGTCATCGTCATCATTTCGAGGTGGAGCTGGTTAAGGCGCTGACCTGGGCGGTGAGCCAGGCCGACTGAGCGTTCATGTTGCTGAGCTGCACTTCCATCGCAGCGTAGGTGCGTTCGAGGGTAGACCGGCGCGATGCCAGTCGAAGGTCCCAGCTGTCGATCTGGGTGCCGAGGCTCTTCACCAGAGACTCCTGCCCGGTGATCTTCGACGTGATCATGCCGTCGTACTTGTCGGAAGCACTTGTGGCAGCAGTAGCGACGCGACTGGAGATCTCACTGAGCACCAGCTTGACGAACTCGGGGTCGTTCTTCATCGCCGTGGCGAACTTGTCGGCATCGAATTCCAGGGTGCCGGTCTTGGTGATGCTGATGCTGATTTCACTCGGTGAGCGGCCGTCGACTGGAGCCGACGCCGCGTTCAGAATGAGCTGCTTGACATCGCGCACGGTGCTGTCACCGCTGAACACGCCGCCCGAGACGATAGCTTTTCCGGTGCTGTCGGTGCTGTTCACAACGGCAGACTTCGTCGAGATGAGCGCGAAGACACCGTTGAGTGAATCGACGAGACCCTTGGCGAGCGAGCTGACCGCTGCATCATCACGACTCACCCTCACCGTGACCGGGTCCGTCGACACGGCCGACACCGTGACCGCAACGCCCGGCAGCAGGTCGGCGAAGGTGTTGGTGGATGACGTGATCGCCTGCTCGGCGGCGGTGCCCTTCCACAGGGTGACCGAGGCGTCTTGGGCGGTGCGAATCAGTGCGGCACCGGGTGCCGTGAGCATATTGCTCGAGGTGCCATCGGCCACCATGGCGGAGGTTCCGGCATGCAGCGCGAAGGCGCCGCCCCGGCCGGTCTCGTCGGCAATCAGCTGGAGACGGTATTGCGTCACGCCCGCGGCGTCGGTGCCGGAGGCGATCTTGGTGGCGGTGATGCCGGCCTCTGCCGCATTGATGGCCGTGACGACGTCGTCGAGCGCGGTCGTGGCGGCGGTGATTGCTGTTTCGGTGCCGTCGTTTGCGACCAGGGTGTAGTCGACGGTCGATGCTTCGGTCATCGCGGCGGTGACGCCCGACTGCGCCTGTGCGAGCTGAGCGACGACGATGTCGAGCGAGCCGGTGGCGGCGTTGCTCGACGCGGAGGTCGTCACCGTCGCGGAGCTGCTCGTGGCAGCGTAGATATTGAGGGAGTCGGTTGTGGCGCTCTTGTTGGCGAGCGTGGCGAGCGAGGCGATTGAGGCGTTCAACCCCTGGAGCGCGGTTACCAGGGTGTTCGAGCTGGAAACCCTGGCCTTCAGCTGATTTTGCGGGCCGGCCTCGAGGGTCATCAGCGAGTTGATGAGCGCGGTGGTGTCCAGGCCGCTGATCAGGCCATCGACTGCGAGAGACATTGCGTGACCTTCTCTGGGTTTAGTGCTCTGGTGCATTCTGACAGAGCAGATGCCCGTGCTGGTGTGAAAAAAGCCTGGGGCTGCCGAGGCGCGTATCCAAAACGCGCCTCGGCCGCCACCAAGCTCAGATCAGGATCGATCTGGTCGTGCGATTCAGCGGGTGTTACTGGAGGAGCTGAAGAACGCCCGAGTTGCTCTGGTTCGCCTGCGCGAGCATGGCGGTACCGGCCTGCGACAGGATGTTCGCACGGGTGTACTTGACCATCTCTTCAGCCATGTCGGTGTCGCGAATACGCGATCCAGCAGCGGTGAGGTTCTCCTTGGAGACGGCCAGGTTCTTGATGACGCTCTCGAACCGGTTCTGGTTTGCACCAAGGTCGGCGCGAGCCGTGGAGACCGCGGAAATCTCCCGGTCGATTGTCGTGATAGCCGTCGCCGCGTTGACCGCACTGGAGAAATCGAGATCCCCTACGACTGCATTCCCGGCAGCACCTGCCGTAAATCCAGCAGCCGTTACTGCGGTGTCGGTAGTGCTGGCGGCGACCGAAATGGCGCCAGCCGCAGTCCCATCCTTCGACACGATCGTGTACTTGCCGGCTGTTGAATCGGCGGTTACTGTGAAAGCACTTCCCACTGCAGTCTGCAAGGTGGACAGCACTTCTGCATCGGTGCGGGCGGCCTTGGCTGCCCCAAAGACAACCGCAACAGTCTCACCACTTGCCTGCTTGATATCGAATGTTCCGGCAACGGTGGCGGCAGCGAACGTAACGCCAGAGGACAAAGCGGCACCCTTGAGCGCAACACCGTTGGCGTCCAATCCGCTGAGCGCGTTCGTGACATCTCCAACGTCGGTCAGGTTGACCGAGATCTGGCTGCTAGCGTCGCCATTTGCGCCGACCTGAAAGCTCAGCGAAGTCTTGCTGCCGTCCAGCAAGTTGGTGCCGTTGAAGTTCGTTGAATCGCTGATACGAGTGAGCTCCTCGCGAAGAGCGTCTACCTCGGTCGTGATCGCCTCGCGCGACTCGACGTTGTTCGAGTCGTTACCGGCCTGAACGGCGAGGTCGCGCATCCGCTGCAGGATCGAGGTGACCTCGTTGAGCGAACCCTCAGCGGTCTGGATGACGCTGACGGCGTCCTGGGCGTTGCGGGCGGCGACGGTGAGGCCACCGACCTGCGACTTCAGGCCTTCCGAGATTGCGAGGCCGGCTGCGTCATCCGCTGCACGGTTGATACGAAGACCACTGGAGAGCTTTTCCAGCGACTTCGACAGGTCGTTCTGTGTTGTTGCGAGGTTGCGGTACGCGTTGTTCGCCGCAATGTTTGTGTTTACCTGCATGGCCATGATGAATCCTCCGTGATTGGGTCGAATACACCGGCCCATCCATGGGCCAGCACTTTGAGCTATCGGCCAGTTTCGGAGGCGGGTTAGAAATCCGCAGGGACTGTTTTGTCAGCACCGTGCGTGGGCTCACTGGGGAGCGTGCGCGATTGCGGCGCCACAACAGGCGCCGCCGTGCAGCGTCAGGAAAGAGTCAGGATGCAGCGCGGGCGGTGTCGAGACGTTGGGGTTCCTGCGCGGTACGAGTCATTCCCACGCTTGCCAGGCCAGCGAGGCGGGCCAGGTAAGCGCTGCGGCGGGCCGGCGCGATGCGGGACTCCGGCTTGAACTCTGCCACGGTCTCGTCGGAGTAGTGCGTGACCAGCCCGTCGCGCAGCAGGCGAATCGCTTCGGCGCGCGTTTGCGACACGGCGGAGTGGGTGGTGCCTAGCTCAGCCGCGATGTCCTTGACCGAGCGATCATCGAAATAGACCTGCTCGACGATGGCACGCATCTTGTCGGGCAGGGCGCCGACCGCTGCACGCAGGTAGACCAGGCGTTCGGTGGAGAGCAGTGATTCTTCTGGCATGGCCGTATCAGCCACGAGAAACTCGGCGGTTGTGTCGTCGAGAGCTGAGAGGGTCCGGGCCGCATCGGCCAGGCCCGCCGCTGCGGTATCGCGGTCGACGCCAAGAGCGTCAGCGATCTCGTTCACACGGGGGGTGCGCCCGAGCGCTGCCGAGAGCGTGTCCTGCACGGCGAGTGTTTCTTTGATGCGACGGCGAGCCGAGCGGGTTGCCCAGTCGCTCGAGCGCATGTCGTCGGCGAAAGCGCCGATAATGCGGCGGCGAGCGAAGGCACCGAAGGGAACTCCGAGAGCGGGATCGAAGGCATCCGCGGATGTGATCAGTGCCAGGGCGCCGGCCGACGCGAGGTCGTCGCGGGAAAGGTGACGAGCTTTGGCCCAAACCTCGGATACGAGATAGCCGACAAGCGGCAGGTTCTCCACGACAAGCGCATTACGGTCTTTCCGATTCACAGCGGCCCCCGAAACATGTCACGTGTCTCCAGCGTGGGGAGATGACCTGATCACCCCAACGCGAGGCACATCGGCCTCAGGGTCAAAGCTACCCCAGTTGTGGGCAAATGGGGACCACTTAATGCCCATTTATGGCATAGTTTCGTCCTCTCTTTAGAGGACACGCTCGCTATTCTCACCGTGAATTCCCTAACCGGCATGACACGGTGGCCGATAGTGTTCACGAATGAACCGGACGGCACGCATTGGTGTGACGCTGGCCTAGGCCAAAAATGATGGGTGGAGTGGTCATGGGCGCCAATGAACTGTCTGCGCTGCTGTGGCGCGAACGCGAGCTGTTGGAGCTCCTCATCTTTAAACTCCAGGAGGAGCAGTTGTTGCTCCAGGGCGGCAAATCGCGCTGGCTGCAATACGCCACACGGGAAGTCGAACAGGTTTTGATGTTGGTACGGGAAGCAGGGCTCGCCCGCACGGTCGAAGTCGCTGCGCTGGCCACCCAGTGGGGCACTTCCGAGGACGCCACTCTGAGCGAACTCGCTGCACACTCCCCGGCCGGCCCGTGGGGCGAAATCTTTGCCTCTCACCTGAAGGCCATGGGCGATCTCACCCTGCAGATCAGGGAACTGCGGGACACGAACGAACGATTTATTCGTGCAGCCGTTCGCTCCACTCAGGAGACTCTGAGCACGTTGAACGTCAACACCCGTACCTATGATGCGAGTGGCGCAACCGCCGCTCCCGAAACCGTCGCTCGCATCTTCGACCGCAACCTCTAAGGCACCTTATGACCTATAAGCGACAGGACTGGACCACCCGGTGAGCACTTTCGGCGGTTTGAACACCGCGTACACTGGCCTCGTCGCCGCGCGGCAAGGCCTGAACGTGGTCGGGCAGAACATCGCCAACGCCAATACAGACGGCTACACCCGGCAACGCGTGTCAACCTCTGCTCTCGGCGCCACGGCATCGACCGGCGTCTTTTCGCAGGGCGCTCGAGTCGGCGAAGGGGTAGCCCTGGTCGGGATCGAACGCCTCGCCAGCACCCAACTCGACTCGCGGGTGCGAGCCACTGCGGCAACCGCCGGTTACACGGCGGTACGTGCGAATGCGCTCGCCTCGATCGAAGACTCGCTGAATGAACCCGGCGAGAATGGCATCTCCGCCAAGCTCGACGAATTCTGGGCCGGCTGGCAGACACTGTCCAATGGCACGGACACAGCCGCTCCCGCCGCGCTGCTGCTTGGAACCGCCGGCGAACTGGTCACGCAGATCTCGGAGGGCTACCGGGCCGTCTCGACTGAGTGGACTTCGGTGCGCACCGACCTAAACAATATGGTCTCCGAACTCAACGGCGCGGCCACTCAGGTCGCCGCACTCAACGTGCAGATTCGTCAGAGCCTCGCCACGGGCGGTACGGCCAATGAACTGCTCGACCAGCGCAACTCCCTCACCACCACGATCGCCGCCCTCACCGGAGCCACCGTCACCGAGCAGGCCGACGGCACCGTCAACGTGCTCGTCGGCGGTAACGCGCTCGTCTCCGGGGAAACGGCTCATCAGCTAGACGTCACTGGTGCACGGGTCATGCAGGACAACGTGTCCGTGCAGCTTGAGTGGAGAGGCAGTGCTCGGACACCGGTCTCAGTAGACGGCGGCGAAATCGCCGGCGCGCTGTCATTGCTGGGCCCAGCCAGTCAAGACACTCTGGCCACGGGTGGTGCTTTGGCCGAAGCCGCAGATGCTTATAATTCGTTCGCCCAGGACCTCGCCAAAAAGGTCAACGATATTTACGAGACCGGCTTCACGCAAGCCGGCGAGACCCAGCAAAAGTTCTTCGCCATCGCGGCGGGCACACCGGCCGCGCAGGCTCTCAGTATTGTGCCGAAGGCATCCGCTGATATGGCCGTTCGCGCGTCAAATGATTCTGGCGCGTACGACAGCACAATAGCGGATGCAATCGCCCAGCTGGGCGCCGGATTCGCTCCGGATGGCAGCGTCATCGTCTCACCGAGCACGGTCTGGTCGGACTTCGTGACGAAGACCGGCGTGCTCACGCAGAGCGAGCTGCAGTCGGCAGCGCTGGCCAGCTCGACGTCGTCGGGGGCCGCCAACCAACAACTCGCCAACTCCTCGGTCGACCTCGACGAAGAGAACGTGAACCTGCTCATGTTCCAGCACGCGTACCAGGGGGCGGCTCGCATGATGACGGCCGTCGACGAAATGCTCGACACCCTGATCAACCGCACCGGATTGGTCGGGAGGTAGATCATGATCGATCGGGTGACCAACCAGACCCAGATGCGCGCGGCCCAGCGCAATCTACAAGAGAACCTGAGCCAGCTGGCGCGCTTGCAGGAACAAGCCAGCACGCTGAAGACCATCAATCGTTCCTCAGACGACCCGACCGCCGCCGCGGCAGCGATGTCGGTGCGGGCCGAGATACGCGCGGTCGACCAGTACAGCGCCAACGCTGACAACGGCAACAACTGGCTGACCACGATCGACTCCGCCCTATCTTCGGCCACCGACATCATGAACCGCGTGCGCGACCTCACGGTGCAGGGCGCGAACTCCGGAGCGCTCACGGCTGCCGCGAAGGAGGCGATCGCCGTCGAGTTGGAAGGTCTCAAGACCGACCTCGCAACCCAGGCCAACACGACGTTTCTCGGCCGTAGCGTCTTCGCCGGTAATTCGGATGATGCCACGGCGTTTATCGCGCTGGGCACGAACCCGGAGACATACGACTATATGGGTGGCACGGGCAGCGTCGAACGGCGCATCAGCGCCACCAGCACCGTACGGGTCGACGCCGACGGCGGCGCGATCTTCGACGCTCCGACCAGCCCGGACTCCGGCTCGGTGTTCGACCTGCTCGACGACATCGTGCGAGACTTGCGCTCGACGACGCCCGTTGATGTGGGAGCACGTCTTACGACTATTGATGAACGGATGGCAGTCATGGTTGGTCAGCACACAGAAATCGGCGCCCGCCAAGTACAAATTGAACGCGCCCAGTCCACCCTGCTCGAAAAAGCCGGCACACTGGATGCCCAGCGCTCCGGCATCGAAGACGCCGACCTCGGCCAGGTCATCCTCGATTTGAAACTCCAGGAAATGACCTATCAGGCTGCGCTCGCTGTCACTGCCCGTGTACTCCAACCGACCCTGATGGACTTTCTCGCATGAGCAGTACTCTCACCAGTCCGACTCTGAGCTTTGTGTCTCCCCCACCCGGGTTGGCTCCGCTCACCGACTTTGTGCTCGACGAGATCGACGGAGCCGCTGGTCTGTACTCGCTGCAGGCATCCGCTCAGCCGACCACGCGCCTGTTCGTGCTCGACGCGGCCATCTTTCTACCGAGTTACACCCCGGCGATCTCCAGCGAGCAGTCCATGGCCCTGTCGCTGACGACGCCCGACGACGCTCTCGTGCTCGTCGTCATCAACCCCGGCGAGAGCACCACGACGGTGAACCTGATGGCTCCCATCGTGGTCAACGCCCACACCGGTGCCTGCGCCCAGGTCATCCTCGATGACCAGGACTGGCCCTTGCACGCCGAGCTCGGCGCCCTTGCCGCCTAGCTTCGACTGGTTACCCGGTGCACGACTCGGCTAGCGCGACTCGGCGTCGATCAGCGCAGCCTCGAAGGCGACCCAGGGCAGCATGGCGCACTTGACCCGGGCCGGGTAGCGCGACACTCCCCCGAATGCGGCGGCATCACCGAGAATCTCCTCGTCGGGCTCGATCTTGCCGCGGGAACGCAGCATCTCGCGAAAGTTGTCGAGCAGGGCGCGTGCCTCGATCGTGCTGAGGCCGCGCAGGGTGTCGGTGAGAATAGAAGCGGATGCCTGCGAGATCGAGCAGCCCTCACCGGTCCAGACCAGGTCGGTGACCGTCTCGGCGTCGATCGAGACACGTAGGGTGACCTCGTCACCGCAGGTGGTGTTGATCTGGTGCGATTCGGCCACCCGCAGGGCACTCGCCGTGCCGATCGCTATGGCGTCGGCCAGCGGCGTGAGCTCGACCGCCCCGTGGCGGGCCTTCGCGTGCTCGAGAATGATCGTCTGGTAGAGCTGCTGCAGGTCACTCATGGCTTGACACCGAAGAAGGGGGCGACTTCGGCGAGGGTGGCCAGAAACAGGTCGACCTCGTCGGTGGTGTTGTAGAGGTAGGTGCTTGCCCGGGTGGATGCGGTCACACCGAGCCGACGGTGCAGCGGCTGGGCGCAGTGATGGCCCACCCGCACGGCGATGCCGGCATCGTCAAGAAACTGGCCGACATCGTGGGCGTGTACTCCGGCGACATCGACGGCGGCGAGCCCGAGCCGTTCCACGCCGAGCCCGGGGCCGAGCAGGCGTACGCCGGAGATCTCGGCAACCCCGGCGACCAGGCGCTGGCCCAGCTGGGCTTCCCAGGCAGCGACCCGATCCATGCCGGTTTCGCTCAGGTAGTCGACGGCCGCCGCCAGCGCGATCGCCTGCGAGATGCGCTGCGTACCGGCTTCGAAGCGTTGCGGCGGCGCGAGAAACTCGGCAGTGTGCATGTCCACGGTGGTGATCATCGATCCGCCGGTCAGAAATGGCGGCATGTCGGCGAGCAGCTCGGCCCGGCCATAGAGCGCGCCGATGCCGGTGGGGCCGAGCATCTTGTGGCCGGAGAAGACGGCGAAGTCCACATCGAGCGCTTTCACGTTGACCGGCAGGTGCGGCACGGTCTGGCAGGCGTCGAGCACGACCAGTGCCCCGACTTTACGAGCCAGCGCCACGAGTTCGGCGACCGGGTTGATGGTTCCGGTGACGTTCGAGCCATGGGTGAAGGCGAGGAGCTTCGTGTGTTGACCGACGATATCCGCTGCGGCCAGCAGATCGAGGCTGCCGTCATCGAGCACGGGAATGAAACGCAGGGTGGCCCCGGTGCGCTGCGCCAGTTGCTGCCAGGGAATGAGATTGGCGTGGTGTTCCATCTCGGTGACCACGATCTCGTCGCCGGTGCCCAGGCTGAACCGGCGCGCGGCCGGGCCGCCGAGGCCGAGCGAGGCGTTGGAGAAGCTGTAGGCGAGCAGATTGATGGCCTCGGTGGCGTTGGAAGTCCAGACGATCTCATCGGTCCCTGCGCCGACGAAAGCGGCTACTTTGTCGCGGGCGGCTTCGAACCCCTCCGTTGCCTCGACGGCGAGCGTGTGAGCTCCGCGGTGCACTGCGGCGTTTCGCTGCTCGTAGTATTCCTGCTCGGCTTCCATCACGCTGATCGGGTTCTGCGAGGTCGCTCCCGAGTCGAGATAGACGAGCGGATGCCCATTCACCGTCTGGTGCAGCACCGGAAAGTCGTTGCGAATGCGTTCAACGTCAATGTTGGTCAGCGGAGCCAATTTTGGGTGCTGGGCGGCATGGGCTGGGGAATTGGCGGACGATGGGGCAAAAGACGTCATACCCCAAGGATATTCCCTCGCCCCGAACGTGGGCACCGCAAAGCGGAGTATGACACAGCGGTGGAAAACCCGGCGGTAGCATGTGAGGCTTGAGGGATGACCAAGACTGCCGAAAACACCGAGCTGCGCGAGGAGGTATCACTCGACCGGCCGTGGGTGACCCTGGTCTGGGACGACCCGGTCAACCTCATGTCGTATGTCGCCTACGTTTTTCGCAGCTATTTCGGTGTCACCCCCAAGCAAGCCGAACGACTCATGCTGCAGGTTCACAACACCGGCCGGGCCGTCGTAGCTACCGGCAATCGCGAATCCATGGAACGCCACGTCGAAGCCATGCACGGTTATGGTCTCTGGGCGACACTCGCGAAGGCCGACGAATGAGCGTGCCCCGGCGCTTCATGCCGCAGCAGGACGGCCGGTTGCTCGGCCGCTTCGAACCGATCGAAGCAGACCTCCTACGCCTGGCCACCACCCAGCTTCTCGAAATGCTCGACTCCGGCACCACCGACCCGCAGCTCGCCGCGAGCGACGGAGTCTTCGGCCGGCTGCTGCCCGACGCCTACCGAGATGACGACGAAGCGGCGGCCGAGTTTCGCCGCTTTACGGCGACCGGCCTGCTCGAACGCAAAGCCCTGAATGCCCAGATCGTGCTGGACTCATTGGGTGCCAGCGAACCGGATACCGCCACGCCCGACAGCGGCGATCGCCAACCGGTCGTGGTCAGTATCGACTCCGACGCCGTGCAGGCCTGGCTGCGCAGCCTCACCGACCTGCGCCTGACCCTCGCCGATCGATTGCAGATCTCCCCAGACGGAGTCGTGCACCTCGCCACCGAGGACACTCCGTTTCTGCGCGAACTCTATGAATGGCTGGGCATGCTGCAGGAAGAACTGGTCTACGCGATCGACGTCTGACCGTCCAACGTGACCGCGCTATCGGCCTGCTCGGCCAGCAGGGCTCGGGCAGCGAGCCCGATCACGGCGCTGTAGGTGGGGTAGGCGAATCGCACGTTTGCCAGCGTGGCCAAGTCGATCCCGGCGGCCATCGCCGTCGTGACGGACTGGATGACCTCGACGGCGTTCTCGCCGACCGCGTGGGCGCCGAGAATCTGCTCCCGGCGGCGGTCGGCGATGAGCTTGAGAAATCCCCGCTGTCGATCATCGATCACCGCCCGATCCAGCAACGAATAGGGCACCACCGTGACGACACACAGCTCGTCGCGACTCCGGGCGTCAACCTCGGTCAGGCCGACGCCCGCGTAGTCCGGATCGGTGAACCCACCCGCAGGAAGCAGGTGGTGCGGGGTTCGTCGGTTGGCATCCAGCACGGCGTTCTCGGCTGCGGCCTCTCCTTCGAATTGTGCGGCCTGCACGAGCATGTCTTGGCCGTTGGCGTCACCAACGGCGAAAATGTGCGGTATCGAACTTCGAAAATTCGCATCGACGGGAATGGACGACCTCGTCGTGACCACACCGGTATTTTCCAGTCCGAGGTCACCGATATCTGCCGGCCAGCCGGTTGCCATGATCACCGCGTCGTAGCTGCCTGTATTTTCGAGTCCATTCTCACGCCAGGTAAGGGAGATCGAGCCGTCAGGGGCGCGTTGCAGTCCGTCAATACCGTCAATGCCCAGTCGGACAATGACACCTTGCTCGACGAAAGCCTGGGCGACAGCCTGCGAAACGGACTCGTCAGACGTTGCGAGCACGCGGCCGGCAACATCGAGCAGGGTCACAGCCGAGCCGAAGGAACGAAACACAGTGACCAGTTGGGCTCCGGTGTTTCCGCCACCGATCACGGCCAGGCGAGCGGGAACATTCGGGAGGTCGAGCACGTGCTCTGGTACCGTTGCGAGCTCGGCTCCGGCAACCGGCAGCCGCCGGGAGTGACCACCGACGCACACGAGTACGGCACCGGCCGTCACCCGGCGCCCAGACTCCAGCCTGAGCGTGGAGGCATCCAGAAACCTGACGCGTCCCTCAAGAATGAGTTCCACACCGGCGTCAGCGAACCGCGTTGCCTCATTTTTCATCACACGCACCCGGTCGACTGTTTGCCGTACGCGGGCGACCGTGGCCGGCCAGTCGATCGGGCGTTCAGTCACTGAGATGCCATAGGCGTCGGCGGTGCGAATCTCTCGCATGAGCCGAGCCGTTTTCGCCAGCACGCGGGTGGGTACGCATCCAGTGTTCACGCACGTGCCGCCCAGGCGGTCAGATTCGCAGACGGCGACGGATGCGCCGAGCTCCGCCGCACGCAGGGCTGCAGCCGTTCCAGCCGGGCCGGCACCGATCACGACCACATCGAAATGATCAGGAACGAGCCCGCTCACATCAGCATGCTGCTGTTCGAACGGCATCGTGTGTTCGGGGGTTGGGGCAGCGGTCATCTCGGTCTCCCACCGTCGTAATCGACGAAATACTGACAGTGTCGGCTGGGAATCAACCTGCGCCAAAGTGACCGAGACACCCCTGTTTGGGGGTGCTCTCTTCCCTGCTAATCCCGGGCCTCCACAGGTAGTCTGGTCGCGACCCGGTGGGGCACCCGTTACCACGGCTGGTTCGCCCCGGGCCGTCAAACCGTGTGCCAGTGACGCTTGCGCGGATGCGCCACCGCCTCTCAAATTGGCTTCACGACATGCCACGGAAGACATATGGACCTCAGCACCCTGACCCACATCACCGCAGCACGGCAGCGCAGCGACCTCATCGCGCTCGGGCCGAGCGTCGTACCGCTAGCCGGCGGATCCGAGCTGTTCGCCGACCCGCGCGTGCACCTCACGGCACTCGTCGATTTGCTGACCCTGGGGTGGCCGGCGCTCACGATCACCGAGGATGGTCTCGAGATTGCCGCCACATGCACCTTCGCCGAGCTTTCCCGGCTGCCGATGCGGGTGGGCTGGGCGGCGCATCCGCTGTTCTACCAGTGCTGCACGGCCCTGTTCGCTTCCTTCAAGGTGTGGAACGTCGCGACGGTCGGCGGCAACCTGGCCACCTCACTACCGGCCGGCCCCATGACCACCCTCGCGGTCGCCCTCGACGCCGAACTGCTGGTCTGGCGGGCTGACGGCAGCGACGCCATCGTGCCGGCCCGTTCGTTCGTGACCGGCAACATGACCAATGCGCTCGCCGACGGCGATGTGTTGCGCTCCATTCACGTGCCGCTCGCCTCGCTGCAGGCGCAGACGGCGTACCGCAAGATTGCCCTGTCGCCGCTCGGGCGCTCGGGCGCAGTGCTCGCCGGCCGACTGGACGCGCTCGGTGCTTTCGTGCTCACGGTGACGGCAGCGACGCTGCGACCGGTGCAGCTGCGCTACCCGGCGCTACCCGCCGCCCACGTTCTCGCCCGTGATATCACCGCGATCGACTGCTGGTTCACGGATGCCCACGGCGCCGCCGACTGGCGACGCGCGATGGGTCTGCTGCTCGGCGAAGAGATTCGCGTCGAACTCGAACTGGCCGGAGGCCGCCAATGACGCTGGAACAGGCGAAAATCGAGGCTGTCGGCGCCATGACCTTTGAGGTCAACGGCACCCGGGTCGAGGCGACGCCGCCTCCCGGTCAGTGCCTGCGCACGCTCCTGCGCGAGCACGAACACTTCGAGGTGAAAACGGGCTGTGATACCGGCGACTGCGGTGCCTGCACGGTGCAGGTCGACGGCACGCCCGTGCACTCCTGCATCTTTCCCGCGTACCGAGCCGCGGGAAAGCACATCACGACGGCGGCCGGCCTCGGCCAGCCGGGCACCCTCTCGCCCCTGCAACAACGTTTTGTCGACTCCGCTGGCTTTCAGTGCGGCTTCTGCACCCCGGGCGTGATCGTCACCGCCACCGCCATCGAAGCGGATACCGGTCTGAGCGTCGACGACCTGCCCCGTCTCTTGAAGGGAAATCTCTGCCGGTGCACCGGCTACCGCTCGATTTCCGATTCGATCGTCGGCGAGCACACCCCGCTGGACGGGTCCTGCCACACCGCGCCGGGGCGCGAGCACACCGAGACGTCGAGCCTGGGACCGGTGCGGGCGACCGGGCGCACCGGGGCTTCGCGCGCCGTCGGCCTGGTCGGCACCTCCCCCGGCGCGATCGCCGGGGAGCGCGTGGTGAGCGGCCTGGAGCCCTACACCCTCGACGTGGCCGTCCCCGGCCTGCTGCACCTGGCCGTGCTGGGTAGTCCGCACGCCCACGCACGCATCCGATTTCTGAATGTCGCCAAAGCTGCCGCGCTGCCGGGCGTGCACCGTGTGCTCACCCATGCCGATTCCCCCACCACCCTGTTTTCGACCGCGCGACACGAGAGCAGGTTCGACGACCCCGACGACACCCGGGTCTTCGACCAGACCCTGCGCTTTCGCGGCCAGCGGGTGGCGGCAGTCGTGGCCGATTCGGTGGCGATCGCCGAGGCGGCCTGTCGGTTGATCGACGTTGAGTACGACCTCCAGGACGCCGTGTTCGATCCGAAGCTGGCCCGACAACCGGGGGCTCCCCTCGTGCACGGCGATAAAGATCCGGTCGTCTCGCGCCTGGCAGATCCCGGGCTCAACCTCGTCGCTGAGCTGCACGGCGAATACGGCTCCGTCGAAGCCGGTCTGGCCGAGGCCACTACCGTCGTCTCGGGCAGCTGGCAGACCCAGCGCATCGCGCACACCCACCTCGAGACCCACGCCACGATCGGCTGGCTCGACCACGGCCGACTGGTATTGCGCACGAGCTCGCAGGTTCCGTTTTTGGTGCAGAAGGAGATCTGCCGCCTGTTCAACCTCGACCCGGCCGGGGTGCGCGTCTTCACCGCGCGAGTCGGCGGCGGCTTCGGCGGCAAGCAGGAGCTACTCACGGAAGACCTCGTCACCCTCGCCGTGCTCGCAACCGGCCGCCCGGTGCAGTACGCGTTCACCCGCACCGACGAGTTCACCATCGCCCCGGTACGACATCCGATGACGATCGATGTCACTCTCGGAGCAGGGCGGGACGGCCGTCTCACCGCGTTGAAGCTGGGAGTGCTCGCCGATACGGGCGCCTACGGCAACCACGCACCCGGCGTGATTTTTCACGGTACGAGCGAATCCGTCGCGCTCTACAACGTGCCCAACAAGAGAGTGGATGCCCAGAGCGTCTACACGAATAATCCTCCATCGGGTGCCTTCCGCGGCTACGGTCTCGGCCAGATCACCTTCGCAATCGAATGCGCCCTCGACGAGCTGGCCCGCGAACTTGCTGTGGACCCATTCGAACTACGGCGGCTCAACTCGGTGCAACCCGGAGATCCGCTCGTCGTCACCCACGAAGAAGGCCCCGACCTCGTCTTCGGCAGCTATGGCCTCGACCAGTGTCTCGACCTCGCTGAAGCGGCCCTGAAGCGCGGCAATCGGGTCGTCCCACCGGCCGGGTCACAGTGGCGGTTCGGTACCGGCATGGCGTCGTCGATGATCGCCACGACACCGCCGCGCGGCCACCGCTCGCAGGCATCCGTTCAATTGATGCCCGGTAGCCGTTACCTGGTGCGGGTCGGCACGACCGAATTCGGCAACGGCACCACGACCGTGCACGCGCAGATCGCCGCGACGGCGCTGTGCACGACGATCGACCGAATCGATCTGGTGCACTCCGATACTGACGCCGCCGGGTACGACTCGGGTGCGTTCGGCTCGGCCGGTGTCGTCGTTGCCGGCAAGGCCGTTCTGGCCGCGGCGTCGGCGCTGGCCGAATCGCTCGCCGAGGCCGCGGCGTCATGCACCGGGGTTGACTCAGCGGTGGCCTGGCAGCTGGAGCGCGACGGACTCCGAGCCGTGGAATCAGACTCCGGGCTTCTCTCGCTTGACGAGCTGGCGCTCTGGGCCGCAGCCAACGACGTGGACCTGACCGCCACGCGGCGAGAAAACGGTGCGCTGCGATCCCTGGCCTTCAACGTGCACGCGTTTCGAGTGGCGGTGAACACCGACACCGGTGAGGTGCGCATTCTGCAGTCGATCCAGGCCGCGGATGCCGGCTTCGTCATGAATCCCGAGCAGTGTCGCGGACAGATCGAGGGCGGGGTGGCCCAGGCGCTCGGCACCGCCTTGTTCGAGGAGGTTGTCCTCGATGGCGCCGGGGCCGTGACGACTCGGGTGCTGCGTAATTACCACGTGCCCCAGCTTGCGGATCTGCCGGTCACGGAGGTCTATTTTGCGCAGAGCCACGACGTGCTCGGGCCCTACGGTGCCAAATCGATGAGCGAATCGACCTACAACCCGGTCGCGCCGGCGCTGGCCAATGCGATTCGCGACGCGATCGGCATCCGCCCGACCGAGCTGCCGATGTCGCGCGACCGCATCTGGCGGCTGTTGCACGGCTGAGCAGGCGCTGCGCGTCGGCCGGCAGCATCGGCCGGCAGCATCGGTGTGGTGAGTGTCGGTGTGGAGAGTGCCGCCGAAACGGAAGGAATTGTCCGCTGCATCCCGTGAATGAGGATATTCTACGTAGATATGTACGAATCAGCGGGTCACGAAGTTTTTCGCGGTCATATCTTTCACATTGCTGGCGCTCCGACTGTCGGTGAGGCTCGCCAACACCTCGTCTCGATTCCCGATGGCGCCCTCGTCACGGATGAAGATGGAAGCATTGTCTGGGTCGGCTCGTTTGCCCAGCTGCCGACGGCGTTCGCCCAGCTGCCGGTGACCCCAACCGGATTCATCCTGCCGGGCTTTGTCGACACCCATATCCATTTTCCGCAGACCTACACCACGGATGCCTACGGCGGCGGCCAGCTGCTCGAATGGCTCGATGAGTGCGTGTTCCCGGCCGAGTCACGGCTGGAAGACCCGGGGTTCGCGCGCCAGGTGGCGCGCGATTTCACGCGGCGGCGGGCATCCGTCGGTACGACGAGCGCCCTCGTGTTCGGGTCTGCGTTTGCGCCCGCGCAGGACGCCCTGTTCGAACAAACGCAAGCGGCCGGCCTGCGGCTGGTGAGCGGACGCGGTATCCAGACCGTCGGCACCGACTCCGCTCGCGCGCTCATCACAAGCGAGCAGGCGGCGATCGAGCTCAGCATGGCCGAGATAGACCGCTGGCACGCTGTTGATACCGGTGACGCCCGCACCGCGCTGCTGCAGGTCGCGATCGTGCCGCGATTCAGCCTGTCGGTGACGCCGACGACCTTGGCCGGGCTCGGTGAACTCTACGACTCGGTGCGCGGCCGCGGGGTGTACTTTCACAGCCATCTCAACGAGAACGATCGGCCAGGCTCCGGGGAGATCGACGCCGTGCGCTCGGTGTTCGGCACGAAGACCTACCTCGACACCTATGACGGATACTTCCTGCCGGGCTCGCTTCGCGGCGGCTCCAGCTTGCTCGGTCCCCGCAGCATTCTCGCCCACGCCGTGCACTGCCAGGACAGTGAGCTGGCCCGTCTTGCCGACACCGGCACGTCGATCGCGCACTGCCCCACCTCGCAGGCGTTCCTCGGGTCGGGCACCATGCCGTGGCGCCGCACTACCCAGTTCGGAGTGAACGTCGCGATCGGGACGGACGTCGGCGGCGGCGACGAATGGCTCGTTTCACGGGTACTCAACGACTGCTACAAAGTACACCTGTCCGAGCCGGGAGATGCCGGCGTGGCACTCGATCCGGCCGCGCTGTTGTTCACCGGCACCCTCGCCGGGGCACGCGCCCTCGACATGGAGGAACGGTTCGGTAACTTCGACCTCGGCAAGGACGCGGACTTCCTGCTGATCGACCCGGGCTGCTGGGAACCCCTCGCACTCGTCCTGGAGAACGCTGTGCGCGCCGACGACGCCGCGCTGGCGGCCGAACAGACCCTGTTCGCACTGCTGCTGGCCCTGCGCGAGCCCGCGATCACCGGCGTCTATGTACGGGGTCGCCGCGTGAGCGTGGATTAGGCCGGGCTTGGTTTCGCAGGCCGCCACAAAAACTCTACGATGACAGTCATGTTTCTTCCGCCGTCGCCCAGCCGCGTGGCTGGGCTGGTGCTTGCCGCCGGTGCCGGTTCGCGCTACGGCATGCCCAAGGCCCTCGTGCGCGACGGCGCCGGGCGCTCCTGGCTGCAGCGCGCCGTCGACGTACTGGCCGAGGCCGGATGCTCCCCCGTTATCGTCGTGCTCGGCGCCTGCGGGTCCGAGGCGGCGTCCCTGATCGACGCTGGCGACGATGACCCCTCCAGTGCACCAGCTTGGGGCAGGGACCGGCCACCGGCATCCGTTCGCATCGTGCAGGCCGCCGACTGGGCCGAAGGGCTCTCCGCGTCCCTGCGTGCCGGTCTGCGCTGCGCCATCGAACACCCCGATCTCAGAGCCATCGCGGTCATTCCGGTGGACGTGCCCGATCTGAACGCTGCCACGGTCGAGCGAATGGTTGGCACAAATTTCGGCACCACGGCTGCACCGGGCGCGACCGTTCTCTCGGCCAGCACTCTGCGCCAGGCCCGGTTTTCCGGCCGACCGGGGCATCCCGTCGTCATCGGCCGGGAGCACTGGACGCCCCTCCTTGATACCCTCGCCGGTGACACCGGTGCCCGCCCGTACCTGCGCACGCACCCGGTCGAGCACATCGAGTGCGGTGACCTGGGAACGGGTGTCGACGTCGACCGGCAGAACTGACCGGTTCCTCACCTAACTCCGGGCGGGCACCCGGGTGAGGGCTGCGTAGGCCCGCTCGGCCCCGGATTGCCGGGTCAACGACAGCGCGAGCGCGTCGAGGCGGGCGCGCGGGGCGCCACTCGGGTCGGCACTCGAGTCAGCGCTCAGGCGCAGCATCCGCTCGCAGGCGGCCCGGAGCTCGAGAACCGTAGCGGTATTGGGCGGCAACGAGATGCCGAAGCCCGCGTCATCGAGGGCGGCCGCGCCGGCGAACTGGTCGGTCGAGAACGGCAGCACGACGAGCGGAACTCCGGCCGTCATCGCCTCGGTGACCGAATTGTTGCCGCCGTGGGTGACGGCGAGCACGGCCTGTTGCAGCAGGCGCACCTGCGGCAGGAACGCGCGCACCAGCCAGGCTGCTGGCAAGGCCCCCAACTCGGTGGGGTCGGTCGCCCCGGCGGCGATGGCGACCCGCACCGGAAGGCCGTCGAGGGCGGCGACGACGCGGGTGAGCACGTCACCACGCACCGAGAGAAAACTTCCGAAACTGACGTAGACAACGGGCAGCGAATCGGCTGCCAGCCAGGCCTCGACCTCGGGGTCGACGGACTCGGAGCGCACGGCAGACCCGAGAAACACGTGGGGCGGCAGCTGCCTCGTTCGCGCCGGTGCGTGCAATTCGCCCGGGTAGTTGAGCAGTAGCACGTCGCCCGATTCCTGAAAGGCGTCCCGGCTTGGCTCGGCATGCGGGTCGAGCTCGCGCAGGGCGTTGTTCCACTGGGCCGTGAAGGTGTCGCGCACGGCCGCGCACTGCCCGTGGAGCAGGGCCAGTTCCGAGGCTGCTGGCGAGAACACGGCGGGCCAGGCCGGCGGGTAACCGTAGACCTCGGCGGCCACGGGCAGTGCAGACGGATGCCCCAGTACGACATCCGCGTGCGCGACGCCGGCACTGAGTAAGCCCAGCCGTGCGCTGAAGGCCAGGTGGTCGACGATGACCTGGTCTGGCTGCACCCGGGCGACGATGCGCTGCACCTCGCGCGCGATGACGACCGGGTTGTAGAGCAGATCGCTGCTGCGCGCCTCAGCCTGAAATCGCAGAGTGTCGACCATTCCCCGGCGGGTCGCGTTGAAAAAACCCCGCAGGGCGTCGTCTTCGCCAGCGGGCTGCTGCTCGGCCCGGATCGTGCCGGGGTTGGAGCCGCGGCCCAGTTGGAGATGCTCCCGTTCGAACCCGAACTCGGTCACGATATCGGCCGTGGCCGGCCCGCTCGCAACCACGACGCGTTCGCCGGCCTGCGCCCACGCAACACCGAGCGTTGCGAGTGGGTATAGGTGCGAGGCGTAGTCCGGGCTGATGATCAGCAGGGTCACGAAACGCTCAGTTCCCAGGCGACCGGCTCGGTCGCCACGGCGACGCCGCGGTAAACCTCACCGAGTGCCGACGCCATTGCTTCGATCGTGAACTTGTTCGCGACCATGCTGCGGGCCCGTGCCGCATTGGCGCCACCCTGCGCGCCGCCAGCGAGGTCCAGGGCCTTCGCAATGGAGCGAGCGAGAGCGGCGCCGTCACCGGTGTCGACAAGAATGCCCGTCACTCCGTGCTCGATGTACGTGGCCGGTCCGCCTCCATTCGGCGCGACCACCGTGAGTCCGGTGGCCATCGCCTCGAGTAGAGCGATTCCGAATTCCTCTTTCATACTCGCGCAGACGTATACCCCGAACGGTGCCGCCAGGCCCGGGCGGCCGTAGCGTACGGCGGCCAGCCACCGAGCGACGGTGTCATTGGGGCGATGACCGGCCAGCAGCAGGCCCCGGGCAGCCAGATCGGCCAGGGCGCCACCGGCCAGGTCGCCGCCGGGCAAGATGTGGGTCATGCGCCGCAACTCGATGCCTTCATCACACGACGGATGCTCGAGGTCGCCTCCCACAATCAGCAGGTTGCAGCGAGCTCGCAGTTCGGCGTCAGCGTTCCACGCCTCGACCAGGCTGGCCATACCCTTCACGCGGTGCAGCCGACCGACGCTGATCAGCACTGGCAGGCCTCGCCGAGCGGTCGGAAGCGTCCCGAGCAGGTTGTCGAGCTGGGTGAAGGCCACCGCCGCGGGTTCCGCCGCTGCTCGGGTATGCGCATCGGCAGAAACCAGCAGACTTCCGCCGGTCAGTCCGAGAGACCCGAGAGCATCCGTGCGGGAGCGGTCGATCACCGCGAGATCGATTCCCTCGGGAATGACCGAGTGCCGTTCCGGGTGCGCGTCAATGTCGATTCCCGTCAGGCGTTCCATATCTTGTTGCAGTCGCGGTCGCGGAAACAGCACGGTGTGAGCGGCATCCGCCGCGAGCCGCTGCACGAGGCGAGCCCGAAACCAGAAGTGCTCGACGGCATCGACGGTGCCGAAGTTGGCCCGGGTCAGCGCGCCACTCGCGTCGAGGGAGTCGATCACGCCGTGCGGGTCTGGCGCGACGGTGAAGACGACCGGAATGTCCAGGTCCCGCGCCACCGTTGCAGCGGCGAGGCTGCCGACGTCGGCCATGCGCAGGTGAATCGCATCGACCACACCGGCCGAGCGGAGGATGCGCCGAATGCCGCGCTGCGCGGCAACCCGTCGAGGCCACGCATCGATCGAGGGGACTGCGCCGCCAACGAATGGAATCGCCGCGAATGAGTGCCCACGCCGGGTCTTCCCGATATTGGCCAGGCCGCTCAGCGCCGACTCGTGCGTGCCACGCGACATGGTGATGACCCGTTCTACCGATTCCGTTTCTTTCGCGCGGCCAGCGCTGAAACGGCTGCCGACGAAAGGCGCACGAAGAGCGGATGCGGCGGCGCTCTGCGTTTCGCCGCCCGGCCGGACGGTTGGCCGGGCAACGAGGGCGTCACCGAGCCGTACCAGCAGGGTCGCGATGCCGCCGTTGTCGCCGACGCCCACCGTGGAGAGTTCACCGTCGATGTCGGCGTGGAGGAACAGCTGGGCGATCGTGGTACCCCGGTTCCATTTCGGCCGCGGCGTGTTCGTCGCCGTGAGATCGAACAGAGCCAGCCGGGCTACGGCTGCGAGTTCGATCTCGTCGCCGGAAGCTGCGTTGTCTTGCGTGAGACCGCTGAGCAACCCGAGCACGGCTTCGCTCGGGGAACGATCGCCGAGGCCGGCAATTGCGGCGGTACGAGCATCCAGGCTCTCGGCGCTGTCGGTAGCCACCCGACGCAGCAGGCGTTCGGGAACGCGGCCGGGAATCAGGCCGATGGTCTCGATGAGGCGGGCGCGGGCATCCGTTTCGGAGATGCCGAGCAGCGAACCCTCCAGCAGCAGGGCCACCTGGTCCGCAGCCGAAGAACCCCACTGTTCCAGGGTGCGCTGAGCGAGCATACCGGAAAAGCCACCCTGCCGAACCAGGGTGACCAGGCCGGCGATAGCGTCATAGCGCGGCAGCCGGGCGCCAAACGCCCAGGCGGCATGCTCGCGCAGAAAGGCGGAGTCGTGGTACAGGAGGGCCACCAGCACCTCATCGGCGGAGTCGTCGAAGACCTGGGCGAGGGCGTGAACAGCAGCGATAGCGGTGAGCTGGTCGCTCAAATCGGTCGCGGCCTGGGCGAGCAGTCGCACAGCGCGGGCGCCCCCATCGCGGCTGGCTGCCACGGTGAGGTCATCGGCGCGTCGAATTCCCTCGAGCAGCGTTGCGGCGGATCGTTGATCGTCGAGTGCGGTGTGGGTAGCCATCGGCTGCTCCTTTTCGTGAAACTCCGCGGATCAATCGTGGCGATTCGGGGTTGCCACGAGTGAACATGGTGAATTTCGGTACTTCCGGTTCGAGAAATGTTGAGGAGCCCGAACACGAAAGCGCACGAATCAGGTTTAGCTAGCTAGGCTAGCAACTTCCCCACTCGCCATCATTGCATGAATGAGAGCAGCCGGGCTGACAGAGTGCCCTAATCGGCGCCGAGCGCTCGATACGCAAAAAAGAGCCACGCCCCAGTGAGTGGGGCGTGGCTCTATGTGTTTAGGTCTGCAAATGTCGGGTTTATCCGAACAGCGCTGTTACCTTCGCGAGTGTCTGAGAAATACCGAAGGCCAGCGGGATTCCCACCAGCGCCCAGGCCAGGATGACTTTTAGGACCTTCATGCGTGCGCCTTCTTTGCTTGTGCACCGACGAGCGGCTTTTCGGGTTCGTGAAAGTCGGTGTGAACCGGTCGCACGAACAGGTTCGCCACAAAACCGACAACGAGCAGCCCGACCATGGTGAGCAGGGCCGGCTGATAGGCCGCTGCCGTCAACGCACCCGGAGCTCCCTGAGCATCCAGGAACGAGTTCACGATGAGCGGACCGGCAATACCGGCCGCCGACCAGGCCGTCAGCAGCCGGCCATGGATGGCCCCCACCTGAAAGGTTCCGAACAGGTCCCGCAGGTAGGCCGGAGCGGTAGCGAAACCGCCACCGTAAAACGAAATGATGATGAAGGCCAGAACAACGTACAGCGCTGTCGTGCTTGACCCGACGAGGGCCAGCAGCACGTACAACACCGTGCCAACGCCGAGGTAGACCATGTAGATGTTCTTGCGTCCGGTCTTGTCCGACGTAGCCGACCAGGCGAATCGTCCGCCCATGTTAGCGAGCGACAACAGGCCCACAAAACCTCCGGCAACGGCCGCCGAGACCAACGAGTTGCCGTCGCTCTGCCGGAAGAAGTCCTGGATCATCGGTGCGGCCTGCTCGAGAATGCCGATACCGGCCGTGACGTTGCAGAACAAGACGACCCAGAGTAGCCAGAATTGACGCGTTCGAATGGCGTTCTTGGCTGAAACATGGTTGCTCGTGACGAGGGCCTTGACCCGTACCTTGGACGCATCGAATCCGGCCGGTACCCAATCAGCAGCTGGAACCTTGATCGTGAAAGCGCCGAACATCATGTAGGCGAGATAGATCACCGCGAGGGTGAGAAAAAGCTTGCCCACGGAATCGCCGCTCGCCACCCAGTTCGCTGCCCCGGAGTTGGGGTCATAGATGCCGAGTAGCGCCGTCGACACCGGGCTGGCGATGAGGGCGCCGCCTCCAAAGCCCATGATGGCCATGCCGGTGGCGAGTCCCGGGCGGTCCGGGAACCACTTGATGAGCGTCGAAACGGGCGATATGTAGCCGATGCCGAGCCCGATGCCGCCGATGAAGCCGTAGCCGACGTAGACCAGCCACAGCTGGTTCGAAAAGATTCCGAGCGAACCGATGAGGAATCCGCCCGACCAGAACAGAGCCGCGACGAACATGGCCTTGCGCGGCCCGTTGGTGTCTACCCAGGTACCCATGATGGCCGCCGACAGGCCGAGCATCACGATAGCGATCGAGAAGATCACCCCGACCTGCACCAGGCTGGCGTCGAAGTGCGCCACGAGTGCCGTCTTGTACACACTCGTGGCGTAGGCCTGGCCGATACAGAGGTGTACGGCCAGTGCGGCGGGCGGAATCAGCCAACGGTTGAATCCAGGTGGGGCGATGGTGCGGTCTCGGTCGAGCCAGCTCATGGAGATGTCCTTGCTGCCGGTATGGCGATAGCGACTCTGCTGTGCGTTTCGGCTGTCCACGATGGCCGTGGACGTACTCCGCAAACGGATAGATTGAATAGTCTGCGGAGATTATCCTAGACGATTCACCGTGCAAATTTCGTCCCCAAAATCATACCCATTTCATATTTCGGGGGAATTCCCCTTTGCGGCAAGGCAGGATAGGTACATGACACGTTCAGCTCCCATCGAAGACATCAACGAAGATAATCTCGTTGTCACCGCCCCCAAGACCCACGCGGCGGGTGTCGGAGCCGTAGTGGTGGCGCTCGATCGAGGTATCGCCCAGGCTGGTGTCATGCGCACCGCGCGGTCACTGCTGCGCCTGAATCAGCGCGACGGCACCGACTGCCCCGGATGCGCGTGGCCGGAATCTCAGGGACATCGCAAGACCGCGGAGTTCTGCGAAAACGGCGCGAAGGCCGTCGCTGAAGAGAGCACGCTGCGCACGGTGACGCCCGAGTTCTGGGCAGAGCATTCCATCGCCGAGCTGGCTACGAAAACGGAGTATTGGCTCGGAAACCAGGGCCGCATTACGCACCCCGTCGTCATTCGCCCGGGCGACACGCACTACTCGCAGATCTCCTGGGATGATGCATTCGAGCTCATCGGTGAGCAGATTCGCGCCACCGTGCCCGACCGCACCGTCTTCTACACGTCCGGCCGCACCGCCAACGAGTCGGCGTTCATGTACCAATTGTTCGCACGGTCCATCGGCACCAATAACCTGCCGGACTGCTCCAATATGTGCCACGAGTCGTCGGGCTCAGCGCTGAACCCCACGATCGGTATCGGCAAGGGTACGGTCTCGCTCGAAGACATCCACCGGGCTGAACTCATTTTGGTGGTCGGCCAGAACCCGGGCACCAACCACCCGCGCATGCTGTCGGCTTTGGCCGAATGCAAGGACAACGGCGGCAAGATTGTGGCCGTCAACCCGCTGCCCGAAGCCGGACTGTTCAACTTCATGGACCCGCAGACCCCGAAGGGCGTCGTCGGCAAGGGCACCAACCTGGCTGATGAGTTTCTGCAGATCAAGGTCGGGGGCGATCTGGCCCTGTTCCAGGCGCTCGGCCACCTGCTGCTCGAAGAAGAAGCGCGCGTGCCAGGGTCGGTCATCGATCATGAGTTCGTTGCCGCGAACACCGACGGAATCGAGGCCTATCGGGCAGCCCGATCGGTGATCGACTGGGACGAGACGAAGAAGGCCACCGGCCTGGACCGTGCCGCAATCGAGACCGTGGCGCAGCTGCTCATCGCGAGCAAAGCCACCATCATCTGCTGGGCGCTCGGACTGACCCAGCAGCCACACTCGGTGAACACCCTCAAGGAAATCATCAACCTGCTGCTCCTGCAGGGCAACTTCGGCAAGCCTGGCGCCGGCGCGTGCCCGGTGCGCGGCCACTCCAACGTGCAGGGCGACCGCACCATGGGTGTGTGGGAGAAGCCGAAGGAGCCCATGCTCGCCGCCCTCGATGCCGAGTTCGGCATCGTATCCCCGCGGGAGCATGGCCTCGACTCCGTCGACACGGTGGATGCCTTCGTGCATGACCGCGTCGACGTGTTCGTCTCCATGGGCGGCAACTTCGCCCTGGCCTGCTCCGATACCGACCTGCTGGAGAAAGCCATGCAGCGCGTCGGTCTCACCGTGCACGTCTCCACCAAGCCGAACCGCTCGCACGTCGTGCACGGTTTGACCTCGCTCATCCTGCCGACGCTCGGCCGAACGGATACCGATGACAAGCATCCGTCTGGCCGCCAGGTGCTCTCGGTGGAAGACTCGATGTCGGTCGTTCGCACCACCCAGGGACGCCTCGAGCCGGTGTCGGAGCACCTGCTCGCCGAACCGGTGATCATTGCCCGCATGGCCCACGCCACGCTCGGCGACGACCACCCGGTTGACTGGAAGGCCATGGCGGATGACTACGACGTCGTTCGTGACCACATCTCCCGCGTCGTGCCCGGCTTCGTCGATTTCAACGTTCGGCTCAAGACCAAGAACGGCTTCGTGCTGCCCAACCCCCCGCGCGATACACGCAGCTTTGCCACCGACATTGGTCTGGCCCGGTTCTCGGTGAGCCCGATCGAGTATTTGTCGGCGCCAGAGGGCCACTTGATCTTGCAGACCATCCGCAGCCACGACCAGTACAACACCACGTTCTACGGGCTTGACGACCGCTACCGCGGCATCAAGAACGGTCGTCGCGTCATCCTCATCCACGAAGACGACGTGACCGAGCTGGGCTTCGCCGACCGCGATATGGTCGACGTGATCAGCACGTTCCAGGGCGTTGAGCGCCGAGCCGACACGTTCCGCCTCGTGGTCTATCCGACACCGCGCGGCTGCGCGGCGGCGTACTTCCCGGAGGCGAACGCGCTCATGCACCGCGAGCTCGTGGCCCGTGAATCGAACACCCCCGGTTACAAGGCCATGACCGTGCGCTTCGTTCCAGCCGGCGCCGCCGCTTAGCCGCCGCCTAGCCTGGGCCAGGCGACCGGATCATCACGCCGTGCGTCGATGATCCGGTCGTCGTCACCGCCTAACCGGGGCCAGACGGCCTGCTCGTCACGCTGTGCGTCGATGATCAGGCCGTCGTCACCGCCTAGCCTGGGTCAGGCGGCCTGCTCGTCACGCTGTGCGTCGATGATCCGGTCGCCGCCGGCGTAGACGACCATGGAGTTGCCGCGGAGAAAACCGACCAGGGTCATGCCGACCTCGGCGGCGAACTCCGCGGCGAGTGACGACGGCGCCGAGACTGCCGCGAGCACCGGAATGCCCGCCATCAGGGCTTTCTGGGTGAGTTCGAAGCTCGCCCTGCTCGACACCATGAGAACCGTGCCGGTCAGCGGCAGCCTGTTCTCCTTCACTGCCCAGCCGATGACCTTGTCGACGGCGTTGTGCCGGCCGACATCTTCGCGCAGCACCAGGAGTTCGCCGGTGGCGGCATCGAACAGTCCGGCAGCGTGGATGCCCCCGGTCTTCTCGAATACGTTCTGCCCGGCGCGCAGCTTGTCAGGAAAAGTCGTGAGCGATTCGGCAGTCACGTGCACCGCGTCATCCGCTATCTCGAAGACTGATTTGGTGCGCACGGCATCGATACTCTCCTTGCCGCACAGGCCACAGGAGCTGTTGGTGATGAGGGAGCGCTCCAGGCTGGGTGCCGGTGGCGCGACGCCGGCACCCAGGGTGACGTCGAGCACGTTATAGGTGTTGACTCCGTCGATCGCCCCGGCGCAGTAGCGGGCCGAATTGAAATCGTCACCCCGTGTGATGACGCCCTCCGAGACCAGAAACCCAGCCGCAAGGTCGATATCGTTGCCCGGGGTACGCATCGTGACGGCGAGGCGGCGGCCGTTCACTCGAATTTCCAGGGGTTCTTCAACCGCCAACAGGTCTTCGCCAGCCAGAGGCTGGGCACCGACGGTGATTCGGGTAATTTTGCGTCGCGCGGTAATTCTGCTCATTCTTAAAGTCTCCCACGCTGGTGCTGTTACCGCACTCCAGCGCTATTGATTAACCGCCGATGTAGGACATTTCGATTTTCTTGGCACCGGATGCCCGTAACTCACTGGTCTTTGCGCTGCGCAGCTGCGAATAGCGGTCAGTGCGCTCCCGCCAGAGGTGTGCCATGACGGTGGACAGTTCGGCGTCGGAGCAGCCGCCGCGCATGAGTGCCCGCAGATCGTGGCCCTCGGTGGCAAACAAACAGGTGAACAGTTTGCCGTCGGTGGAGACGCGGGCGCGGGAGCAGGACTGGCAGAACGACTGGGTCACGCTCGAGATGACGCCGATCTCGCCGCCGCCGTCCTGGTAGCGCCAACGCCTTGAGGTTTCACCGCTATAGTTCGGGGCGATCTCTTCGAGCGGCAGCTCGGCATGGATGCGCGCGATGACGTCCTTCGACGGCACGACCGCGCCCATCTCCCAGCCGTTGCTGGTGCCGACATCCATGAATTCAATAAACCGTAAAATGTAGGGGGTGTCCTTGAAGTGGCGGGCCATGGCCACGATGTCCTGATCGTTCTTGCCGCGCTGCACCACCATGTTGACCTTGATCGGGCCGAGCCCGACCGCCTCGGCCACGTCGATGCCGTGCAGTACCTTCGCAACGGGAAATTTCACGTCGTTCATGGTGCGAAAAGTCGTGTCGTCGAGCGAGTCGAGCGACACGGTGACTCGTTTCAGTCCGGCGTCCTTGAGCGCCTGCGCCTTGACAGCGAGCGCCGACCCGTTCGTGGTGAGCGCGATGTCAATCTCACGGCCGTCGGGAGTGCGCAGCTCGGCTAGCTGGGAGATGAGATCTTCGAGCCCCTTACGCAGCAGCGGCTCTCCGCCGGTCAGTCGGATCTTCTCAACGCCGTGGGCGACGGCTATACGCGCGAGCCGGGTCAGCTCCTCGAAGCTGAGGAGTTCGTCGTGCTCCATGAACGCGAAGTCGCGACCAAAAATCTCTTTGGGCATGCAGTACACACAGCGAAAGTTACAGCGGTCGGTCACGCTCAGGCGCAGGTCATGCAACGGCCGGTTCATCCGGTCGGTCACGGTCCCTGTGGGCGTTTCGAGGTTCAACGGAATGTCCGCGCGTTCTCGATAGAAGCGCGGAGCTGATTGTGCAAAGTCGGCGCCGGTCATAGTTCCAGCCTAACCCCGCGCCCCGCACGGGGATGCCCAGAACACCAGTTCTGAGCGGATGCTGATCAATTCCGAAACAGGGATGGCCCGCCCGGGAGAATCCCCGGGCGGGCCATCCGCTTACCTGCTGCTAACCCTTGACGTAGCCATTGGGGTTCAGCACGTACTTCGTCGCCGCGCCGGCGTCGAATTCGGCATAGCCACGCGGGGCATCTTCGAGGCTGATCGCCTGGGCGTTGACGGCCTTGGCGATGTGTACCTTGTCGTACAGGATCGCCATCATCAGCTGGCGGTTGTACTTCATCACCGGGCACTGGCCGGTGGTGAACGACAGCGATTTGGCCCAGCCGAGTCCCAAACGAATCGACAGCGAGCCCACCTGGGCTGCCTTCTCCTTGGCCCCCGGGTCACCCGTGACGTAGAGGCCCGGGATGCCGAGGGCACCACCGGCCGCTGTAACCGTCATGAGTGAGTTGAGCACGGTGGCCGGAGCCTCGTGGTCAGCGTCCTTACCGTGGCCACGCGCTTCAAAGCCCACCGCGTCGACGCCGGCGTCAACCTCTGGCACACCGAGGATCTGTTCGATCTGCTCCCCCGGCTCGCCTTTGCTGAGATCGATGGTCTCGCAGCCGAAGCTGCGGGCCTGCGCGAGTCGCTCCGCGTTCATGTCACCGACGATGACGACGGCCGCGCCCAGCAGCTGCGCCGAGACGGCGGCCGCGAGGCCCACCGGGCCGGCACCGGCCACGTAGACGGTCGATCCGATACCGGCACCGGCAGTGTAGGCGCCGTGGAATCCGGTCGGGAAGATGTCGGACAGCATGGTGAGGTCCATGATCTTCTCGAGCGCCTGGTCCCGATCGGGAAACTTCAGCAGGTTCCAGTCGGCGTAGGGAACCAGCACGTACTCGGCCTGGCCTCCCACCCAACCGCCCATGTCGACGTAGCCGTATGCACTACCCGGACGGTCCGGGTTGACGTTGAGGCAGATGCCGGTCTTGCGTTCCTTGCAGTTGCGACAGCGACCACAGCTGATGTTGAACGGTACCGACACGATGTCGCCGACCTTGATGAATTCGACGTCGGGACCAGTTTCGACCACTTCACCGGTGATTTCGTGACCCAGCACCAGGTTCGCCGGTGCGGTCGTGCGGCCACGCACCATGTGCTGATCGGAGCCGCAAATATTGGTGGTTACTGTTCTGAGAATGACGCCGTGCGGCACCTTCCGGCCGATGTTGGCCGGGTTGACCCCCGGTCCATCTTTGAGTTCGAACGTGGGGTAGTCGATGTCAATGACCTCGACGACTCCAGCACTTTTGTAGGCAACTGCTCTGTTCCCCGTCATGAATTACCTTCCTCGTTTTTCTTCGCGGAGCAGGCCAGACGACCTTCTCCACACTGGGTGAGCGCTGCCATTTCTGACAGCAGCCCCTTTACTTCACCACGAATCTCAGAAATTACAATCAGCAAACTCCCAGTTCGTGGCCCCCGTTCTGGCTACAGGAACGGCCAGAACGGGGAACGACTCAGGGCTTCCAGACCTGCACGACGGATGGCCGCGGCCCGGCCCACGCGCCAGCCGGAGCGGTCGCCCCCAGCGCAACATAGTCCGGGAATCGGCTGGCCTGGGCGGCCCAGCTGCCGTCCTCCCCCGGATGCTGCACGGCGACATAGACCATCGACTGCTCCGAGCGGATAACCGGTCCGCAGGTCTCCGCCTGCCGCGGCACCGCGAGGAACTGTTGCACCCGCCCGCGCTCGGGTCCGACGAGCGGAACCTTGAACAGTCCGTCGCAGAATCCGATCGTGCTCGGTGCGCCGTCGGTGGAGATCCACAGGTTGCCTTCGGTGTCGAAGGCCACGTTGTCTGGGCAGGATATCGGCGACACCTTGTCGCTCGGGAAACCGGCGAAGTAGGTGCTCGTGTTTGTCTTCGGGTCGCCGCAGACCAGCAGCAGGTTCCAGTCGAAGGTCACCGAGGTGGCATCGGATCCGGTTTCAGTGATCTCCACGATGTGACCGTCGCGGTTGATCGCCCGCGGGTTGGCCTCGGTGGCACCCTCCTTGCCGAGCCGGCCGCGATCGCTGTTGTTGGTGCAGGCGACATAGATCTTGCCGGTCACCGGGCTCGGCTCGACGTCTTCGCAGCGGTCCATTTTGGTGGCGCCGACGGCATCCGCGACCAGGCGGGTGTTCACGAGCGCATCATCCGTGGTGAAGCCAGCAACCTGGCAGACGCCGTCGATGACGAGCGCCACCCACTGGCCGGTGCCGTCGAATTGGCCGTCGGCGGGCAGCTGGCCGGTGCCGGTGATCTCGGCGGCTGGCGAGTTGCCCGTGAACCGGGCCACGTACAGGGATCCCCTGGTGAGCAGGGACTTGTTGTGGGTGCGCGCCTTCGGGCTCTTCTTCTTGTCGAAGCGGTCGTGGGAGACGAACTTGTAGAGGTAGTCGAAGCGTTCGTCGTCGCCCATGTAGGCGGCAACATGGCCGGTCTTTCCAACGATCACGTTGGCGCCCTCGTGCTTGAACCGGCCGAGCGCAGTGTGCTTGACCGGGGGCTCGTTCGGTGCTTCCGGGTCGATCTCCACGATCCAGCCGAATCGGTTGGGCTCGTTCTCGTTTCCGGCGACGGTGGCATCGAAGCGGTCGTCGATCTGCTCCCAGAGCCGACCGGTGGGGCGGTTGGCCAGGCCGTAGCGGGCATCAGCTGTGCTGGTGCCGTTGGCGCGGAAGTATCCGTTGAAATTCTCCTCGCCGGAGAGCACCGTGCCCCAGGGGGTAGTGCCACCGGCGCAGTTGCCGAGGGTGCCGAGCACGGTGCGGCCGGTGGGGTCGCCCTTCGTCTTCAGCAGATCACTGCCGGCGGCCGGACCGGTGACGGTGAACGGCGTACTCGCGGTGATGCGCCGGTTGAGGCGGTCACCCACCCGGTAGGTCCAGGGCTGCCCGGCGCGCTTTCGTTCGAGGGCGACCACGGACATGCCGTGGGCCATCATGGCAATGCGACGCTGCTCATCTGCCTCGGCCGGCGTCGTGGCGGGGGCGAACATGATGTTCTCGTTGGTGTATTCGTGGTTGGTGACGAGGATGCCGTCCCGCCCTTTGCGCCCCGGACCCTCGAGGATGTCGAGGTAGTCGTTGTTGTAGCCGAACTGGCGCGCCTGCGAGGCGGCCGTCTGGTGTTCTGGGTCGAACCGATCAGTGGCGGCGAACAGTGGGTCTCCCCAGCGGATGATGGGGTTCCAGGAATAGCCGGCGGGCACCGAGAAGGCGTCGACTGCGGCCGGAACGGGCGCGATCGGCGTGAATGCGAGGCCACGGCTGACCGGACCGCCGGATGCCGCCAGCGCGGGTACCGACTGGCCCGACCCGAGTACGATCGCCGCAGCACCGACGCCCACACCCACGAGCAGGGAACGGCGGCTCAGTGCAGCGCCGACGATGTCACGAAAGTAGTCGTTCTTACTCTCGTTGGGTACCGGGTGAAAACAGGCGTCAGCGCACTTGAGGTGGCAGGTGACTGCGCTGCGCTTGCCGAGCGTGTGCCCCTCCATGGGCAGCAGCGGCAGCAACGGCCGATCACGATCGGTCGTGTGCTGACGGGGGCCGGTGGATTCACGATTCAACATGCGAGCGCTCCTCATGGTTAGGGTGAGCCCCGAGCTAGGGGTGAGTCTACCCTCCCGCCGCGCGGTGTCTCAAGGGTTAACCGAACATGAACGCTCGGTGTCGCCGGGCACACAGGCCCATGGTCACACAGGACTACAGTCACACAGGTCTACAGTCACACAGGCCTACAGAACGATGAGGCCGATCACCCAAACGGCGGCGAAACCGGCGACACCCTGAATTGCCGTGGCCGGGGTGAGCGTGCGGTACGCGGTCGCTACTGGAATGCGGCTGAGCTGCGACACGACCCAGAAGAAGCTGTCGTTGGCGTGCGATACCACCATGGCGCCGGCGCCGATCGCGAGCACTGAAAGCACCTTGCCCAAGTCAGAATCAAGGCCGAGCGCCGGCAGCAGGGGCAACAGCAACACCGAGGTGGTCACCATCGCTACCGTAGATGAGCCCTGGGCAGTCTTGAGCGCGGCCGAGATCAGGAACGGCACAGCGAGCCCGAGACCGAGGGTCGACAGGGAGCTGCCGAGGAATTCGGTGAGGTCGGAGGCGGCGAGAACGGCTCCGAAGGCAGCACCGGAGGCCGTGATCAGCAGGATGGGTGCCGAGATGCGAATGCCCTCTGTGACGCGTTCGCCGAACATGTCGAGCTTGTCCTTGCCCCGCAGTAGAAACAGAGAGGCGAGCAAGCCGACGGCCAGGGCGATGACGGGGTGCCGAGAAAGACGACGGCTATGTACAGGCCGGACTCGCCGAACGGTAGACCGGGAAGCTTGGCGATCGAGGCGATGCAGATCAGCAGGATCGGCGCGAGAATCGGCAAAAAGGCCATGAACGCGTTGGGCAGTTTGCCGTAGGAGGCGCGAATCTTGTCGTAGTCCTGCTCATCTTCTTCGCCGACCACTTCCGGCATGAGGTCGATGTTCTTCTTCAGGAACCGGTTCGCCCAGAGCAGCCCGGCCACCGCAGAAACCGCAGCGGCGATCAGGCCGAATCCGATGATCAGTCCGAGCTGGTCGATGACGTTGAGATTGCCGGCGGCGGCGAGCGGTCCGGGGGTCGGCGGCACGAACACGTGGGTAGCGTACAGGCCGGTCATCAGCGCGATCGTCATCGCCACCAGCGACACTTTGGCGCGGGCGGCGAGCGATTTCTTGAGCGAATTTAGAATGACGAAACCGGAGTCACAGAACACCGGGATCGACACGATGAAGCCGATGACGCTCATGGTGAGGGTCGGGAACCGGGTGCCCAGCACCCGAATGAGGGCTTCGGCCATGGCGATGGCGGCGCCGGTGCGCTCGAGGATCACCCCGATGATGGTGCCGAACAGAATGATCAGACCGATGTTGCCCAGAGTGGCGCCGAAGGCCGTCGTGATGGTCGGGGCGATCGTGTCGACTGGTAACCCGAATGCGAAACCACCGACTAAGGCGGCGGCGAGCAAGGCGAGAAAGGGATTGATCTTCAGCTTCGCGGTGGCGAAGACGATGGCGGCGACGAGAGTCACCAGGATGGCAATGCTCAGCATTGAGACGATCTTTCTATTTCTGGGTGGAGCGGTAACTAGTGGGACTGAAGAAAGAGGGCGACGGCCTGCGCCGTCGTGTCGCGCACACGTTCGGCCGCGTGGTGCTGCAGGTCGTCGAGGGTCGCCGGTCCCCCGGCGATCGAGAAGGCGGCGGTGACCCCGGATGCTGCGGTGTCGGCCGCAGGCAATGACACCCGTCCCGCGATGACGACGACCGGGCATCCTGCCGGGGCCAGACGAGCGACAGCCACGGCTACCTTGCCGCCGAGGGATTGGGAGTCGAAGCTGCCTTCACCGGTGAGCACGAGGTCGGCGTTGGCGATTTTGTCGGCGAGGCCGACGGCATCCGCTACCAGGGTGGAGCCGGGAACCAGCTCGGCGCGAAGCAACGGCACCAGAGTGGCCGGCATACCGCCGGCCGCTCCCGCACCGGGCCGGTCGGTCATGTCCTCGCCGGTTTCGCCCAGAACGATGGCGGCGAGGTGGGCCAGACCGGCGTCGAGCTCGGCAATGTCACTCGGCGCGGCACCCTTTTGCGGGCCGAACACCGCGGCGGCGCCGGTCGGGCCGCAGAGCGGATTGTTCACGTCGACGGCGACACGCCAGCGCACGGCTCGGGCGTGCGGGTGTAGTCCGGCGAGGTCGATCGACTCGATCTGCGCCAGTCCGGCCCCGCCGGGAGCGACGATTTCGCCGGCCGCATCGAGGAAGCGTGCGCCGAGCGCGGCGAGCAAGCCGGTTCCACCGTCGGTGCTGGCCGAGCCGCCGATGCAGAGCAGAATCTCCTCGACATTTTGATCGAGCAATTCCCAGGCGAGCAGACCGACGCCGAAGGTGTCAGCGCGCTGGGGCTGGGGTGCGGTATCCGCTACCAGCGGCAAACCATTGGACTCGGCTGCCTCGATCAGGCCGACCCGGCCATTAGCTGACCGGGCATAGCGGGCCAGTCGGCTGCGGCCAAGCGCATCGACGGTGGGCATGGTGCAGGGTTCGACGCCCCAGACAGCGGCGATGGCATCGAGGGTCCCCTCACCGCCGTCCGCCATCGGACAGAGCGTGATCTGGGCCTGCGGTTGACCGAGGGCGATGGCGGCGTCGCGGGCACCGTCGGCCATGGCGGCGGCGGCGGCGGAGGCGCTGAGGCTTCCCTTGAACGAATCCGGCGCGATGACTATTGTGAGCGGCTTCAATGCCGGGCGACCGTTCATTAGTTCAGGCTAGGTCACAATCGCGCACATATTCAGGTGGAGTGAACCCATATTTTTCGCTAAGTTTCGAGACGATTACTGTGCACCGTCCACATAGAGGGCGTCGTCGGCCGCCAGTGCGACCCGCATCGAGACGGCGGAACTGAAATGCCGCATGTTGAGGGTCGTGAGCACTTCGATGCGGTCGAGTCGCTGCACGACGGTATTGCGGTGCACGCCGAGCGCTCGCGCAGCGCCGGCGATCGACAGTTCGTTGCCGAGAAATACCCGGGCGGTTTCGCGCAGGGTGGCACTGAGCGGGGCGAGTACCGACGCGGCGAGGTCGTCGATCATGGCGTCGGACAGGCCGGCGATCGCAAGTTCGAGCCCCAGTGAGTCGAGTCGAATCTCGGGGCTGGCCCGCGTGGTGAATGGGACGAGCAGTCCGGGCCTGGCCATCAACGTGCCGAGGCGCTCCGCGTCACCGGTGAGTTGCGGCATCGTCGCGCCGACCCGCCCGGTCAGAAACCACAGGGGCTGCGCGCGGGACTGTTGCAGGCGTTGCCGGAGCAGGGACAGGCCGATCGCCGTCGACGATCCGCTCAGCACCCAGACGGCGCCGTTGATATCGGCGGCCACCACCCCGGAGAGCTCGCGCAGCTGGCGCAGCAGCGACACCGACGAGTTCGCGCCGGGCGCTGTGTTGAAGACCCCGGTCAGGTTCCACGGCGGCTGCAGGGGCACGTCGATGCCCCGCAATCCCGATACCAGGCGGCTTTCGGTGAGTTTGCCCAGCGACAAAGTCGAGAGGATGTCCCGGGTCGCCGATTCTCGCCACGATGCGTTGTCGCGCAGTCGTTCCTGGGTGAGCAACATGTGAACGGTCAGCACGAGCACCTGCGCGACCGGCAGAACCTCTGCGGGGGTTCCGGTGACCCCCACGACCGCGACGACGTAGCCGTCGAGGATCAGCGGAATGTTCACGCCCGGCCGGGTACCTTGGTGTTCGTCACCGGGGGCGATGTGTACCGCTTCGCCGCGGAACGCCGCCTCCCGGGCTCCATCGTGCCGAGTACCGATGCGGGCGGCGTCCATCGAGCCAATAATCATGCCGGTCGCATCCATGATGTTCACGTTGTGCACCAGGCTCGGCGCAAGTTGTTCGACCAGACGCTGGGCGAGCTCCCTGGTGATCTGCNCAGACGCTGGGCGAGCTCCCTGGTGATCTGCGCTGTGCCGGGTGAGCTGCCGGTCGGTGCAGTGCCGGTCGGTGCAGTGCCGGTCGGTGCAGTGCCGGTCGGTGAGCTGCCGTTCGGTGCAGTGCCGGTCGGTGTTACTTCGATCATCTGGCCATCGTAGATCGCGAGCGTCAGCTGGGCCGCAGGCAATCGCCCATGGCGCATGTCGGTGGGGTGACATACACTTTTATCTAGAAGAGATATTCGATAGTGATTGGTTTCAACGAGATTTTGTTCGAACTCATTGTGGGTTTTTTTAACCGTCGCTCATCAGGTTTTTACCATTATCACCCGTCACGAGCCTAGGGAGCCTACCTTGCCCCAAATTATTGATGCACCGGTCGACGTTGAGTTGTCCCCCGACGGCGACCCGCGCGCATTCATCTGGAATCGGTTCGAACACACCGTCATCGGACAACCGCAGGCGGTGTTCAAACGTACCCGGTGGTGGGAAGACGCGGGAACCCCTACCCGCATCGACACCGAGCTGTGGCGGCTCGACGCCAGTCGCGGCGGCGAAGAGCAGCACCGCTACGACCTGCGCCGTGGCATTGATGGGTCCTGGACTCTGGCATTGGACTGGGGATGAGCAACGCACCGGCGACGAGCTTCGCGCACCTACACGTCGCGAGCGCCTACTCGACCCACTACGGGGTTACGCTTCCCGAAGCCCTGGCCGAGCAGGCGGCCGCGCAGGGCGCGAATTTTCTGGCCGTCACCGACCGTGACGGACTCTACGGCGCCGTCAAACACGTGCGAGCCTGCGTAGCCGTGGGTATCCGCCCCGGGCTCGGCGCCGAACTCGCCGTACACGACGAGGAGTATCGCCCGCTCGGTCGAGTGGTCGTGCTCGCCCACGGCCACACCAACGGTCGCGGGTACGCCGCGCTCTGCCGGGCGGTCAGCTCCGCCCACGACGGTGGTTCCGGTCAACGCTCCGCGCTCACGCCCGGCAGCACCGGACCGAGCATTTCGCGCGATCGCCTGGCCGACCTGGCCGGCCTCGCCTCGCTCACCGTGCTGCTCGGCCCCGACTCCGACGTCGGTCTCGCCATCGCCCGCCGCGACAATGCGGATGCCGCGGCGCGGCTCACCCACTGGCAGCGGGCCCTGCCCGCCCAGGCCGTCGTACTCGAAATCGTCTGTCACCTGGCCGAAAGCGGCACCATCGGCAGCGTGACGCCGGCCACGCGCATGCTCGCCCTCGCCGAGAACGCCGGGCTCCCCGCCGTGCTCAGCAATGCCGTGCGATACGGCACGCCCGGCGAGGCAGTCACCGCCGATCTCGCCGATGCCGCACGCTTTCTGCTGCCGCTTGCCGAACTCGAAACTCCCCAAACCAACGGCCAGGCCTGGCTCAAACCGGCCAAAGCGATGCACCAGGTGGCCCGCATGGTCGTCGATGCCGGCCTGCACGATGACGGGGCGCTCGAACGACTACTGCGTGACACCGAGCAGCTCGCCGACCGGTGCAGCCTCGACCCGGTTCTCGATATCGGGCTGGGGCGCCCGCGCATGCCGGAGGCGCGCATCATCGGCGTCACCGGCGACCCGGTCACCGAACTCTGGCGGCGCGCCACAAGCGGCATCGCCGACCTGTACTCGGCGAGCGGCTCCCGCGCGGTCGAAGCGGCCCACGCCCAGCTCGCCCACGAGATGAAAACGGTCGAACACTTAGGCTTTGCCAGCTACTTTCTGACCGTGTCACGGGTGGCCGACATTATTCGCGGGATGGGCATCCGCATTCAGGCGCGCGGCTCGGGGGTCGGCTCGGTGCTCAACTACGCGCTGCGCACCTCCTCGGTCGAACCCATCGGCAACGGGCTGCTCTGGGAGCGTTTTCTCTCCCCCGAACGCCAGACGCTGCCCGATATCGACATCGACGTCGAGTCGGCCAGGCGCCACGACATCTACCGTGAAGTGTTTCGTGCCTTCGGCAGCGACCGGGTCTCGCTCATGTCGATGACCAACGCCTACCGCGGCCGTGGCGCCGTGCGCGACGCCGGTCTCGCCCTCGGCCTGCCCGATGCCCAGATCAACGTGATCGCCAAGCAGATGTGGCGATTCAACGCCCGCGACTTTCGCCGCGCCCTCGAAGAGAAGCCCGAACTCGAAGCCCTCGCCGCCGAGGTACGTGAGTCGCAACAGCTCGACCTGCTCGTCGACCTCACCGCCAAACTCGACCGGCTCCCCCGACACATCTCGGTGCACCCCTGCGGCGTGATCCTCTCCGACGCGAGCCTGCTCGACCGCACCCCGGTGCAGGCGAGCGGCATGGGCCTGCCGATGTCGCAGTACGACAAACACGACATGGACCCGATGGGGCTGATCAAACTCGACATTCTCGGCGTGCGCATGCAGTCAGCGATGGCGCATGCCGTTGAAGAGCATCACCGACTCACCGGCGAGAGTATCGACCTTGACCGGGTGCCACTCGACGACCCGAAAACCTTCGAGCTCATTCGGTCCACGCGCACGCTCGGTATTTTTCAGATCGAATCGCCCGGTCAGATGGAGCTGGTCGGCAAGCTGCAACCGGAGGTGTTCAACGACCTCACTGTGGAGATCTCGCTGTTTCGGCCCGGCCCGATGAAAAACAACATGCCGCTGAAATATCTGCAGGCCCGACACGGCGAGGTCGCCCCCGACTACATTCACCCCCGGTTCGAGCCGATTTTGCGCGAAACCAACGGCGTTGTCATCTTTCACGAACAGGTGATGCGGCTATTCGACGAACTCACCGGCTGCGGCCTGGGCAAAGCGGATGTCTTTCGCCGCCACCTGGGTAAACCCGAGCAACTCCCCGAGATCGAAGAGTACGTGCGCGAACGGGCGCTTGCGCGCGGGTTCAGCGTTGCCGTCATCGACCAGGTCTGGACGGTGTTGGCCGGGTTTGGCAGCTTCGGCTTCGCCAAAGCGCACGGCGCAGCCTTCGCCTTGCCCACCTACCAGTCTGCCTGGCTGAAAACCCATCACCCGGCCGCTTTCCTGGCCGGGCTACTCACCCACGATCCCGGCATGTGGCCCAAAGACCTCATTGTCGCCGAGGCCCGGGTGCTCGGGGTACCGGTACTCCCCCTCGACGTGCAGTCGAGTGCGCTGGACTACCGGGTGGAGGATCTCGCCGACGGAAGCCAGGGCATCCGTCTGGCGCTGCCCGAACTGGTCGGTAGCACGGAGACGGAGCGGGAGCGCATTGCGCAGCACCAGCCGTTTAGCTCACTGCAGGACTTTCGTGACCGGGTGCACCCGAGGCGGCGCACCTTCGAAGCACTCGCCCGAGTGGGCGCCCTCGACACGTTCATCGGCTACGACCGGGCCCGGCGGCACGAACTGCTCGCGCATATTCAATCGCTGCGCGGCACCGCCGTGGTCATTCGCGCCGACCAGCTAGCGTTCGAGGTGGAGCTGCCGGTGCCGCAGTACTCGGGTGATCGCGCCGGCGCCATCACCTCACTCGAACTGCGCGGCCGCACCCAGACCGATCTAGAGCTGCAGGACCTGAACCTGGCCGTCGGATCACACCAGATGAAACGCTTTCACGCCCTGTTCAGGGAGTTGGGGGTGACCCCGGCGAGCGAGCTCGGTAACCTGCCCGGCGGCACCGAGGTGCTGCTTGCCGGAGTTCGGCGGGCCACGAACACGCCTCCGATGCGCGGCGGCCGCCGCGTGGTGTTCATCAGCCTCGACGATGGCACCGGCCCGGTCTCCAACGTCGTGTTCTTTCACGACGCGCAGGAGCGGGTCGGCGGGCACGTGTTCCAGACCAATTACATGCTGGTGCGCGGTCGCACCCGGCGCTCCGGTGCGCGCGGCGTCTCGGTGACCGGGGAGAATCTGTGGGACCTGTTCGATGTGGCCCGCCAGGTGAAGGAGCGGCACGCCGTTGAACGGTTGGCTGCCGAGGAAGCGGCCAGCGCAGCGGCCTACGCGGCCGAACTCGCCGCGCAGCCGGCGGCTCAGCTGTCATCGCGCCCCGGCGGCACCCTGCACCATCTCAATGCGGCGCAGAGCGCGTGAGGCGGCGCTAACGGCCCACCCCCTACTGGGCGGTGCTAACGGGCACACCACTCCGAAGCGGCGCTACTGGTCAGGCGTGATGGGAGCGGCATCCGGCGGCGCAGGCGCTGCCGGCGGAGCTACCGGCGGAGCTGCTGGTGGAGCGACCGGCGGCGCTGCCGGTGGAGCTGCCGGCGGCGCCACCGGTGGCGCCACCGGTGGCGCCACGACCACGGGCGGTGGAATGTACTTGGGGGCGAGTTCATCGAAGGCATCTCCGCCGTACTTGGCGTTGACGACCGACATCACGACCGGCCACATTCGGTGCCGGGCCGTCGCGATCTGGTCACGTCCAAAGAACTGCCGCCGCTGGCTGAGCGCTCCGGTCAGACTCACCACGGCGACCACCGTGGCCACCTTGGTACTGGCGCCACTCATCCAGGTGTCTTTGGCACCGTCCGTCGTTCCGGTCTTGCCGATCATCGGCACCGCAGGCAGGGCGTTGGCGTTGGACTGCCGCCCGGTACCGCTCGTCATCACCCGATGCATCGCGTAGGCCATGCCGGCCGCGACCGTCGCATCGACCGACTGCGTGCAGACCGACGGGGGCACCGTAATCTCCACCCCACCCGGACCGACGATGCGATCAATGGCAATCGGCAAGCAGGTCACTCCCTTGTTCGCGATGCCGGCAAAGGCAACAGCCATGGTCAGCGGGGCGATCTCGTTCGTGCCGATAACGGATGCCGCGGACTGCGAGAGCGGGTTGCCATCGGCCCGGTGCACGCCGAATGCCTCAGCCGTCTGGCGAATGCCGCACAGGTCGAGCCGCTTGGCCATTCCGATGAAACCGGTATTGATCGAACCGACAGTGGCCTGCAGCGCGCTGTAATTGGCGCCGGATTCGTTTGCATCGTTGCGCGGGTTGAAGCCCTCCTTGTTGTAGTTCTGGGGTCCGAGGCAACTGTCCTGAAAATTACCCCAGTTCGCTTTGCGCCTCGAGTCGACGCGCTCGTTGAGGGAATGGCCCTCCTTGAGCCACTCGGCCAGGGTGAAAACCTTGTAGGTCGATCCGGGTTGAAACCCGCTCGAGCCACCCTCGGCGAAGTCGGTGGCGTAATTGATGCCGGTGTAGTTGGCTCCGGTCGCCTGCACCGTGGGGTCCTGGCTGTAGTCCTTGTTCTGGGTCATGGCGAGGACTCGACCAGTGCCGACCTGCACACTCGTGATCACCGCGCCGACATCGCCGCCAGCGTAGACCTTGGGAACCTGCTGGTTCATGGTGGTGACAGCCGCGTTCTGCACGTCGAGATCAAGGGTTGTATACACGTCGTAGCCGCCCCGGCGAAAGTTGAGCATACGAGTGGCAGCGTCGGTGCCGAAAGTGGGATCGTTCTGCAGAATCTTGGTCACATAGTCGCAGAAGAACGCGTTGGCCGCGGCAGTCTGGCAGCCTGTGCTCGGTTCGGTGATCACGGGTTCGACCGGTAACGCTACGGCGGCGTCATAGTCGGAATTCGTGATCTTCTTGTACCGCAGCATCTCGCGCAGAATGTAGTCGCGGCGTTGTTTGTTGGCCGCGTAACCGTTTGCGGCCCCATTGGTCTCGCTCGCGGGTTTGTCAAGCTGAAACTTCACCGGGTTGTTGACGATCGCGACCAGGCTCGCCGCCTGCGTCAGGGTGAGGTTGGCCGCGGTGGTGTTGAAGTAGTAATTGGCTGCAGCTTCGATGCCGTAGACCGTGCCCCCGAAGCCGGTGATATTGAAGTATTGCTGCAGTATGTCGTGCTTGCTGTATTTCTTCTCGACTCCGATGGCAAGCCGCATTTCCTTGAGTTTACGATCAGGCGTGGTCTCGGTCGCCGCTCTGTAGCACGCGTCGTGCGCCCGCTTCTCGGTGAGCAGCTCACACTTCTGCACGAGCACATTCTTCACATACTGCTGCGTGATAGACGACCCACCCTGCGTGTTTCCCCCGGCCACAGTCGTGGCCGTTGCCCGCAACGTGCCCTGCAGATCCACCCCGCCATGCTCGAAGAATCGAGGGTCTTCTCCCGACACCGCGGCATCCTTCGCAAACTGGCTGATCGCATCCCAACTCACCTCGATGCGGTTTTGATCGTAGAACGACGCGAGTAGTTCGACCGTTCCGTCACTGCGGGTGGCGAAGATGTCACTCTTCTGCGACAGAGGCTCGATGTTGACGTAACCCGGCAGATTCTCGAACACCGAGATCGTGTTGGTCGCAGCTATGCCCGAGAGCGCCACGACCGGGGTCACCGACACGGCAACCAGAATGCCCGCCGCTGCGCTCATGGCGACGAACCCGAGCAGGCCGCCCAGAACGCCATGAAGAGAACGCCGCCATGATTGGGCCGCGCCAGCCGGAACCTCGGTCACCTGAACCACGTTTACCCCCCACCGAATGCACCCGATACGAAAGCCCACGCCAACACATCGGTACGTGACTAAACGTCATGTTAGTCATATGTGGGCACCCATGGGGTTGGCTGGCCGAGCTGAGAAGATATCGGCTTGATACCGTTTTTTCAGGCTCAACCCGCGCCGCCATGCTCGGGCAGGTGCTGACCGCCAAAGCCCGCAACGTCCACCCCCACGATCCCGGCTGCTGTTGCCGAGGCGCGCCGCACGACCACCTTCCGCCAGCCTTGCCGATTGACAGGTAGAAACCGCGCCTGCGGTACCGCGCGAGCACTCGCAGGATTATGCCGCCTCTGGCCCATCATTGTGATGTTTGGCTACCCCTGCGGCCAGCCGGGCGTATTCGCTACGGCAGCAGGTGGTCGCCTTCTTTTCTGGGGAGCCGGGCCGCAGCGGCGTCCGTCGCCGCCGATGAAGACACTGACGACGGAACAACCGCCGGGACCGCTGCTGCCGGTGCGGCGGCGGTCGATGTCGAGGCTGGCGTCGTGTCATAACCGGCAGCGCCGGTCGCAGTCGAACGCGTCGACGCGACAGTGGGTGAAACGGATGCACCGGCGTGGGCCGGCGCGGCGTTCCGCAGGGCGGCTCCGGCTGTTCCGCCGAGCAACCCGCCGAGAAGGTCCTTGATGCCGATTCCCATGGTGGAGCCGAGCACGGCGTCAACCTCGCTGAAGCCCGACGCGACGTTCTTGGAGAGTTGGCTGGCGCCATCCGTTGAAATGACGGTGAGCTGGTCAATGTTGCCCATCGGGGCGGCGAGCTCGTGCGCAATCTGCGGAAGCATCTCCACCAGGCGCAGCTGAATGAGCGCCTCCGACTGCTGCGCGACGGCCTCGGCGGACAGGCGGGTGGCCGTGGCCTCGGCGGTACCACGGGCGAGAATGGCATCGGCCTCGGCCTGACCCTCGGCGCGGGTGGCATCCGCGTTGGCGACACGACTGTCGCGATCAGCGGTGGCCTTGGCGACGGATGCCTCGGCGGCAGCAATGGCGGTCACCCGGATGCGGTAGGCGTCGGCGTCGGCGATCGCATTGACTTCGGATTCCAGCTCGGCCTTGCGCAGGCTGGCGCGGCGCTGGGCGGTGAGTTCCTGCTCCTGCACGATGGCCTGCTGCGCCTTCGCCTCGGCGAGGGGCCGTGACGCGGCGGCCTCAGCGGAGGCTTTGTCGGTGTCGAGCTGCAACGCAGCTTTACGCAGGGCGAGCGTGTTCTGCGCTTCGGCAATAGCCTGCTCGGCGGTGATCAAAGCTTCCTGTGACTCGCGGTTCGCCACGTGCTCGGCCACCTCCGCCTGACGACGAACCTTGGCCTGCTCGGCACGGCCGATGTCGCGGATGTAGTCGTTCTCGTCGGTGATGCCCTTGATCTCGAATGAGTCAACGTCGAGGCCCTGATTGGCGAGCGACTCCCGGGCGGTGGCGAGCACCGAGGTGCCGAGCTCGTCTCGCTTTTGAATGACGGTCATCACGTCGGTCGCGCCGATCGACGAGCGCAACGAGCCGCTCAGTACTTCCTGTGCGAAGCCGTCGATGTTCTTGTCCTGGCCGAGAAACCGCTGGGCTGCGGCACGAATCGACTGCGGTGCGTCCCCGACCTTGACGATGGCCACGGCGTCGACGGAGAGCGTGATGCCGTTGCGGTCCTGAGCGACTGCAGTGATCTCGATCGCCCGGCTGCGCAGGCTGATCTTGAACGCCTTCTGGAAGAAGGGAGTGATGAAGACGCCCTGTCCGTGCACGACGCGCTGGCCGGACTCCTCGAGCGTGGCACCATCGACGATGGTTTTGCGACTCTTCTTGCCGGTGATGATGAGGGCCTCATCGGGCCCCGCGTTTTTATAGATCGTCTTGGCGTAAATCAGGCCGATGAGCAGAATCGCAACGATTGTGAAAATGATCCCGGGGATCGGGCTGAACAGAAAATCGAGCATGGAGTCCTTCCGAAGCGCGTGGCGCCTACGTCGTTTCGGCGATCCGGTCTGTCTCCCGTGTCGCCGAGCTGTGAGTCCAGTCTCGCAGGCCCCTGCGCCGGATGCGGAGGGTGTCGGGACAGCACCTGCTCGGGCGCTGCCACCTCGAGCACCTGAGCCCTCCGCTCACAGGGGGTTCACACTCGGGCTCCATTTATGATCAACCGGTGATTGAAACAGCCCTCCCCCGCCCTTTTCGCCCTCAGTCCCGCTGGGTACGCAGCGTCGGGCTCATGATCTTCTTCAGCCGCTGGCTGCAGGCACCCCTCTATATCGGACTCATCATCGCGCAGATCATCTACGTGATCGTGTTCATGGTGGAGCTCATCAACCTCGGCGGCGACGTCTGGACCTCATTGACCGTGCCCGGCGACGACGGTGGCATCCACGTCGAAGAAGCAGCGATCATGCTCTCCGTGCTCGGCCTGATCGACGTCGTGATGATCGCGAACCTGCTGATCATGGTCATCATCGGCGGCTATGAGACGTTCGTCTCGCGTATCCGTTTAGATGGCCACCCCGACCAGCCGGAGTGGCTCAGCCACGTCAACGCGAACGTGCTCAAGGTCAAACTCGCCATGGCCATCGTGGGAATCTCGTCAATTCACCTGCTCAAAACTTTCATCGAGGTCGGCGATCTGGCCGCGCGCGGCACCCCGATCGATTCCAGCCCGAGCGAGACCATCACCGGCAACGTCTACACCTGGGACGGCGTGCTCTGGCAGGTCATCATCCACATGGTGTTCATCCTCTCGGCGATCGCGCTGGCTTGGATCGACCGCATGTCCCAGGCCGGGCACGCAGTCCCACCCACACCATCACCCGCGGTCGCGCATGGGCCGGCCATCGCCCCGGAGCCGGTCACGGCCCTGAATGCCGCGCCCATCCGTCGCGAACTCGCGCCAGCGGCATCCACCGGTATCGCCCTGCACTTGACCCAACTGGGGCAACTGCGTGACGCCGGCGTCGTCACGGACGCCGAGTTCGTCGCGAAAAAGACGGAGCTGCTCGCCCGCTACTAAGACGCGGGCCCTTTGCATGAGTTCTTTCAGGGCGCGTACCTACTCGGCGTTCTCCTCGCGGCAACGAATCACGCCTTCGGCACTCGGTTGCTCGTCGAGTGCGACGCGGTTCTCCGAGAAGGGTCTTGCCTCAACGGTATCGGAGCCGCCGGGCCGCGACACGGGACGTGAGCCCCGTCTTTCCAGCGGATGCTGTTAGCGCTTGAGTCCCGGAAACTGGTCGTCGCGCCACTCGTCCGGCAGGCGGGTGCCCGAACCGGCCGCGTCGTCTTCACGCTCGCGCAGCTCGACCCGGCGAATCTTGCCCGAGATGGTCTTGGGCAGGTCGAAAAACTCCACCCGCCGCACCCTCATATAAGCCGGCAGCCCGGTGCGGGCGTGTCGCAGCACGGCTTCGGCGGTCTCCGCCGTCGGTTCCCAGCCCGGTGCGAGATGAATGTAGGCCTTGGGAATGTTCAGCCTGGTTGCGTCGGGAGCGGGAACGACAGCGGCCTCGGCAACAGCGGAGTGTTCGAGCAGAACGCTCTCCACCTCGAACGGCGATACCTTGTAGTCGCTCGACTTGAAGACGTCGTCGGTGCGGCCGATGAAGGTGAGGTAGCCATCGGAATCCATCGTGGCGACATCGCCGGTGTGAAAAAATCCGCCGCGAATGGCGTGCGCAGTGAGGTCGGGTTCGCCGTGGTAGCCGCTCATGAGGTTGACCGGGCTCTGCGAGAGGTCGAGGCAGATTTCGCCCTCGTCGGCGGGCAACTCGGTGATCGGGTCGAGCAGCTTGATCGCGACGCCGGGCAGGGGCAGGCCCATCGACCCGGCTTTCAGCATGGATCCGGGACCGTTTCCGACGATTGCGGTGGTTTCGGTCTGGCCGAATCCGTCGCGAATGGTCAGTTTCCAGCCGTTGTCGATCTGCCGGATCACCTCGGGGTTGAGCGGTTCTCCAGCCGAGAGCAACTCGCGGAGGCTAGCCGGGCGGGCGCCGATATCCGCTTGGATGAGCATGCGCCAGACTGTCGGCGGTGCACAGAACGTGTTGACCTGAGCGCGGTGCAGCTGCGCGATGAGGGCAGCCGGATCGAACTTGGAGTAGTTGTAGACGAACACGGTGGCCTCGGCGATCCACGGGGCGAAGAAACAGCTCCAGGCGTGTTTGCCCCAGCCGGGCGAGCTGATGGCCAGGTGCACGTCGCCGGGGCGCAGCCCCAGCCAATACATGGTGGAGAGGTGCCCGACCGGGTAGGAGGTCTGCGAGTGCAGCACCATCTTCGGCTTGCTCGTCGTGCCCGAGGTGAAGTAGATCAGCGAGGGGTCGGCGGATTCCACGACCGTGGTGATGGGTTCCGGGGTCACCCGATAGGCATCCGCGAAGTCGGCCCACCCAGGGCGGGCCGCGCCGACAGCGATGCGGGTGTAGTCGCCGGGAACGTCGTCGAATTTGACCGCGTCGGCCGAATTGGCGATCACGTGGGCGACGCCGCCGCGCTGCACGCGGTCGGCCAGGTCGTGCGAGGCGAGCACGGCGCTCGTGGGCATGATGACGGCGCCGACCTTCATGATGGCGAGCATCGCCTCCCAGATCTCCCGCTGGTTGCCGAGCATGAGCATGACGTGGTCTCCACGCCCGACGCCGTGGTGGCTGAGCCAGGTAGCGACTTGGTCGGATCGATGAGCCATCTCGTCAAAGGTGAGCTTTTGCTCGCTGCCGTCTTCTTCGACGATCCACAGCGCGATTTTGTCGTTGCCGCGGGCGAGCACGTCGAACCAGTCCGTGGCCCAGTTGAAGTGTTCTCCCACATCTGGCCAGCGAAATTCCTGCGCGGCGCGAGCGTGATCGTCGCGCAGGGCCAGAAGCTGGTCGCGTGCGGCACGGTAGTTACTGGTGCTCACCTGGTGAGTCATACGCCGTTGTCTCCTTGAACGAGCCGCCACGAGCGAAACGGCGACAGTCCATTCTCTCAGGGCTGTAGCTCGGCCCGCACCGGGCCTGGCCTGGCCGATAGCAACGCGCCCGAATCGGATGCCTGCGAGCGTGCCCGAGCCGAGGAACGGACCCAGCCTGATGACCACGTGTCACTGCGGGATGTGGCGACCCAAGCCATGAACAGCAGACTTATCGTGCACTGGCCTATCGTTGACGGGTGACCTACTCGATTCGTTCCCTGATTTCCACAGATCTGCCGCTCGTACTCGCGCTCAACAATGCTGCGGTTCCCGCGGTCAACGAGTTGGATGCCGACGCGCTGGCCGCGCTCGTCGAGCACAGCAATCTTGCCGTTGCTGTCGTCGACGACGATACGTCCGACATCGCCATCGGCTTCGCAATTCTGTTCATCGCCGGGGCCGAATACGCGAGTGAGAACTACCGCTGGTTCTCCAGCCGGTCCACCGATTTTCTCTATGTCGACCGCATCGTCGTGGCCGACGGGCATCGCGGGCAGGGCCTCGGCCAGGTGCTCTACGACGCGATTTTCGGGGCCGCCCGCCGTCTGAAGCTCTCCGAGGTGTTTTGTGAGGTCAACCTGGAGCCGCCGAACCCGGGCTCGCTCGCCTTTCACGGCCGCCTCGGCTTCGCCTCGGTTGGCCAGCTGTCAACCAAGGCCGACACCGTCGTCGTGAGCCTGCTCGCGGCGACCGTTTAGGGAAGACCGCTGTCACTGATAGTGGCTAGTCGTTCGTCACGGCGATGTTCGCGTCGATTCTCTGTATACACAGTCGCAGGTCGCTGAATCCATTCGTTTGACCAGTTGCAGAAGAAATGGCCTTGCGTTCGCGAAAACGGGGGCAGACATACTGGTCTGTATACATAGATCAGCTGAAAGTTCAAGGGGGCGCGGCAACAGGTAATTGCCCCCTATGGTCTAGTGGACGCGAGTTACCGCTTGCGCAGAACCAAGCCAAGGGACAACCCTCGATGCGAATTACCTGCCCGTTTTGCAAGTCACAGGCCGACCTGAAACCGAACCCCGCGCAAGCCCTCCGGCTCTCGCTCCCCCTCTACGTTCTCAAATGCACGGGTTGCGAGCGCACCAGCATCCGTGTTGAACCCGTGCGTCTGCCGCACGCCCTCACCTCCGCTTAACTGCTCGACCGCGACGTCCTGCCCCCGGCTCCTCCCCCACATGTGCCGTTGACCCATCAATCCGACCGGTCAGCGGTGCACCTGGGGCGAGTCGCGCGAGTCTGTGACAGTAGCTCAGCGCCTCGCGATATTCGTGAAAGCCTATCTCGGCTCCCAGCGGCGCTGTCGCTGGCACCCATTGCGCGAAACACGGGCGACGGCACGCCCGAACACTCGGCTTAACCCGGGCGGGGAGGATACGCTGGCGGCATGATCGATGGAGACAGCGCCCCGAATGCAGGCCCCGCCGCTAATCCCGACCTCGCCCCGGCCCATCGGGGCATTCCGATGCCCGATTATGTCAACGCGTGGGTATCGACACAGCGGTGGTTCGGCAACAAGGGGCAGATGCCGGTTCTTCGCAGCATTGGCCATTTCTCTCTAGACTCGGTCGACCCGGACGTCACCATTCGCGTCGACCTCATGTTGGACACGGCGAGCCTGGGCCTCACCCTCTACCAACTGCCGACCACGGAGCGGGCTTATGAACTTGCCGGCTCAGCCAATGCCCTGATCACCGAGCGCAAAACCGGCTCCGACCGAGCACGCTTCATTTATGACGCCGCCTATGACCCGATCTTCGCCTCTGCAGTGCTCAGCTTCATGGAACTGCAGGGCGTGACGAGTTCGACCGGTACTCCGGCACATGACCGTACCGCCGCCAGCGCGCACGGCGAAGATTTGAGACCGGATTCCGCCTCCCCTCGGGAGGCTGCTGTGGTCTCCAGCCGCGTCCTCGAAGGTGAGCAATCCAACACCTCGATCGTCGTGCACCGCACGGACGCAACCGGTACGCCGACAACGCCGATCATCTGCAAGATTTTTCGCATCATTCATGCCGGTGAAAATCCTGATGTAGTGGTGCAGGCCGCACTGTCCAGCGCCGGATCAGAGCGGATCCCGCTCCCTTTCGGTGACATTCTTGGCCAATGGGACGACCCCGCCGAACCTGACAGTCGGGCCGTCGGCCATCTGGCGTTCGCCCAGGAATTTCTGCCCGATGCCCCCGATGCGTGGCGCACAGCCCTGGTCGCCGCGGCTTCCGGCAGCGACTTCACGGGTCCGGCTTTTCGACTGGGACAGGCTACCGCCGATGTGCACCAGGACCTCGCCCGCACTTTGCCGACGCTGGATGTGACCCCCGCGGTCATCGCCGACGAAATGGCCAAGATGCGGCAGCGTTGCCGCCAGGCCCTGCACGAAGTACCGATTCTGACCCAGTACGGCGCTGCCATCGAGACGGTCTTCGCTCGCGCGGAGACGGCGACCTGGCCGCGATTGCAGCGCATTCACGGTGATTTCCACCTCGGCCAGGTGCTGGACGTGCGGGGTCGTGGCTGGGTATTGCTGGACTTTGAGGGGGAACCTCTGCGCACCCTGCGGGAACGGACTCGGCCCGATATCCCGCTGCGCGATATCGCCGGAATGCTGCGATCGTTCTCCTACGTTGCGGGTGCTATGACGGCAGCGACGGGCGACTCGACCAGGGCGGTGGCGCCGGGCGAACCAGTCGCCGGTGAATCGACGGCTGCCGGAGCCACTATTTTCCAGTGGGCCATGGCCTGCCGCACTGCCTTCCTCAACGGTTACGCGGAACGCTCCGGCGTGAAACTTGCCGATCAAAGAACCCTGCTCGATGCGTTCGAACTCGACAAGGCACTCTATGAAGCCGTCTACGAGATACGTAACCGCCCGACCTGGCTGCCGATCCCTCTCGCCGCGATCGAGCGGCTGGTCGAAGTGTCGAACTAACTGCCGTTGTGGAAAATGCCGAGGTGCGGTGACACCATCCGTTGGGCCTGGAACCAGACCTGGTCACGGTCGGTGAGCAGACCGATTCAGGAGGCCGACCGGGACTGCTTCGCCGTGCGTTTGCGCGTCGGCTTGGCTCGTTCACGGCTAGCCTCGACGCTGCGTCGCAGGGCCTCCATCAGGTCGAGCACCTCGCCGCCTTCTCCCTCTTCGGCGGCTTCGCCGTGGGTCGCCTCGGTCGACACGGCATCACCACTTTTCAGCCTGGCTGCGATCAGCGCCCGTAGCTCATCCTGATAGTCGTCGCTGAAGGCATCCGGTGCGAAATCCGCCGCGAAGGACTCGACCAGCGCCGCTGACATGTCCAGTTCCTTGGCGCTGATTTTCACCCGCTCATCGAGGGATGCAAATTTGGCCTCTCGCACCTCGTCGTCCCAGAGCAGGGATTGCAGCATCAGCACATCACCGTGTACGCGCAGCGCGCCGAGGCGCGTCTTCTGTCGCAGCGCAAAGTGCACAATAGCCGTGCGATCGGTCGCTTCCAGCGTGCGCCGCAGCAACACGTAAGCCTTCGACGATTTACCGTCGGGTTCGAGAAAGTAGCTTTTGTCGAGCATGATCGGGTCGATCTGGTCGCTCGGTACGAATTCGACCACGTCGATCTCTTTGCTGTGTTCGGAAGGCAGTGAGGCGAAGTCCCCGGAACTGAGCACAACCGTATGGTCGCCGTCGTCGTAGGCCTTGTCTATGTGGTCGTAGGGAATAACCTTGGCGCAGATCTCGCAGCGACGTTGATAGCGGATGCGCCCCCCATCCGCATCGTGAACCTGGTGAAGTGCGACGTCGTGATCTTCGGTGGCGCTGTATACCTTGACGGGCACATTGACGAGCCCGAAGGTGATCGCACCGGTCCAGATGCTTCTCATACATCCAGTACACACCCGAATGAGACATTCGTCGTCTAGTAGACCCAGAGTTTCCGCGGCACAGTTGACGCATGAACGCCAGCAGCCAGGTGGTCTCCATCGAGGGACACCGCATCACGCTCACCCATCTCGACAAGGTCTTATACCCGAAGACCGGAACCACAAAGGCCGACGTCCTGGCCTATTACGCGGCGAGCGCCGATGTGCTCATCGGTCATGCCGCGAACCGCCCGGCCACCCGCAAGCGCTGGGTGCATGGCATCGGCACGATCGAAAGCCCCGGCGCGATGTTTTTTCAGAAGAATCTGGACCCATCGACGCCGAGCTGGGTGAAACGGTACCAGATCCTGCACAAAGACCATGTGAACACCTATCCACTGGTGAACGACCTCGCCACCCTTACCTGGCTCGGGCAGATGAGCACCCTCGAAATCCACGTGCCACAGTGGCAGTTCGGCCGCACCGGTACCCCGCGCAATCCCGACCGGCTCGTGCTCGACCTCGACCCGGGGCCGGGGGTTGGACTGCTCGAGTGCGCCGAGGTTGCGCGGCTGGCCCGCGCGATTTTGCACGATATGGGGCTGGAACCGATGCCGGTGACCAGCGGAAGCAAGGGCATCCACCTCTATGCGGCGCTCGACCTGTCATACAGCTCTGACCAGGTCTCGGCGGTGGCGCATGAATTGGCGCGCGCCCTTGCGGCCGACCACCGTGACCTCGTGGTCAGCGACATGAAGAAAAGCCTCCGACCTGGCAAAGTCCTGGTGGACTGGAGCCAGAACAACGCCGCGAAGACCACCATCACGCCGTACTCGCTGCGAGGGCTCAGTCACCCCATGGTCGCAGCCCCGCGTACCTGGAAGGAGCTCGCCTCGGCCGACCTCGAGCAGCTCGACTACAAGCAGGTACTTGCGCGCCTGAAACGACGGGAAGATCCGCTCGCGCAGCTCACAGCCGGGTCTTTCGAACACTCGGTGAGTGACGCCGGCGCAGCGAGCAAAGGCTCGGCCCCGGCGCTCGTCACGCCGGACCGGCTGACGGCGTACCGCGGCAAGCGGGACGCCGCGAAGACACCCGAACCGGTTCCGGTCTTGTCAGTTGCGGCATCCGCTGGCTCGTCGTTCGTTATTCAGGAACACCACGCCCGCAGCCTGCACTGGGACTTTCGGCTCGAACACGACGGGGTACTCGTGTCGTGGGCGTTGCCCCGCGGCGTGCCGGTAACCCCCGCACAGAACCGGCTCGCGGTCCACGTCGAGGATCATCCCCTCGAATACGGCGGCTTCGAGGGAAATATTCCGGTCGGAGAATACGGCGCCGGCGACGTGTCGATCTGGGACCACGGCGAGTACGAACTCGAAAAGTGGCGCGATGACGAGGTCATCGTGACCCTGCACGGCGAACCAGACGCCGGGCTCGGCGGCACCGCCCGGTTTGCCCTTATTCGCACGAGCGAGAGCTACAGCAGCAAAACAACGAACAACTGGCTGATTCACCGCATGAAACCGAACATTTCGGCCTCGGGCGGCTCGCGCACGAATGCCCGGCCGCACAGTAGCGCCGCGGCTACCCCGACGCCCGCACCACCGAAGAACGCCTACTCTCCCATGCTCGCCGCTGCTGGTTCCGAAGCCGACCTCGGCGACGAGGGGTGGGCCTTCGAAATGAAGTGGGATGGAATGCGGGCCCTCGCCTACGTGTCGCTGCGAGATCAGGCTGTTCGCCTGGTCACCCGCAACGGGCATGATGTGACCGCGTCGTATCCAGATCTCGTGGCCGACCTCCTTGCTGCGGTAGCAGCACGGTCAGAAACGGATTCCGCGGTGCTTGACGGCGAGATCGTGGCCGTCAATAAACGCGGACGGCCCGATTTCGGCCTCCTGCAGACGCGGATGAAACTTACCGAGGCTCGGGAAATCGCGTCGGCGACCGCGACAGCGCCCGTGCAGTTCCTGCTGTTTGATCTGCTCGAAGAGAACGGGCACCCACTCACCGACCTGACCTACAGAGCGAGACGCGACCGGCTCGAGTCCGCGGTCACGGCAACCGGCTCAACCCAGGTGCCGCCGCGGTTTGAGGGTGACTTTTCCGAGGCATTCCACACCAGCCGACGACTGGGGCTGGAGGGGGTCATGGCCAAACGGCTCGACGGGCGCTACGCGATGGGTCGCCGGTCCCACGACTGGGTGAAGATCAAACATTATCGCAACCAGGAAGTGGTGGTGGGCGGCTGGCGACCCGGCCGCGGCAACCGGTCCGGCGCGATCGGCTCGCTGCTGCTCGGGGTACCGACCGACACCGGGCTGCGCTTCGTGGGCCGGGTCGGCACGGGGTTCGGGGAACGCGACCTGACCGACATCCGTTCCCGACTAACCGGACTCGTTCAGAAGACCACTCCGTTCAGTGACATTGCGCCAACGGATGCCCAAGGCGCGGTCTGGGTGCGCCCCACGCTCGTCGCTGAGGTGGAATTCGCCGAGTGGACCGTGACCGGCCGTCTGCGCCAGCCATCCTGGCGGGGGTGGCGTCCCGATAAAACCCCCGGCGACATCACGATCGACTAGTGCGGGCCGGGAGATACGGGCGGGTACAGTATGGGCATGAAGCTGATCGCCATCGACCCGCCCACCCGTAGTTTTTCGCGCTGGCTGACCGACGAAGAAATCGGTCGGGTACTCGCCCACAAGCGCGGCTGGCGTCAGGCACCCGATGGCAGCGTGTTGGCTGGCAAGATTCGCAAGGTGCTTGTCAGCGCCTCGCTTGCGCAACTCGGCGCCGCTTCCGTCGCGCACGGCTGGGCCAGCCGACCACGGGTCGAGCCGAGCGACGGCAGCGGTCCCACCCACATGATGTGGGGCATCATCGATGCGCGCACCGACGCCGAGATCACGGCGGAGTTGCGCGGGGAAGTCTAAATTGGCCCGGCCAGTTCGACGCCAGTCGCGTAGCGTGGATGCATGAGCCTCAACCCCAGCTACATCAAGCCCGGCCTGGACTTCAACCGCGACACCAATTACATCCAGGACCGCATCACCCGGGATGGCCGCGACGGCTGGCCGGTTGAACCGGGCCGCTACCGACTCGTTGCGGCCCGTGCCTGCCCGTGGGCGAACCGCACTACGATCGTGCGCCGCCTTCTGGGCCTCGAAGGCGTCATTTCTCTCGGCCTGCCCGGCCCCACCCACGACAAAAACAGCTGGACCTTCGACCTCGACCCGGGTGGGGTCGACCCGGTACTCGGCATCGAACGTTTGCAGCAGGCGTTCTTCACCCGTTTTGCCGACTACCCGCGCGGCATCACCGTCCCGGCGATCGTCGATGTGCCAAGCGGAAAGGTCGTCACCAATAACTATCCCCAGATCACCCTTGATTTCGAGCTCGAATGGACAGACCACCACCGGGCCGGCGCCCCTGACCTCTACCCGGAAGCGTCACGGGCCGAAATCGACGAGGTTGCCAACCTGATCTTTCACGACGTGAACAACGGTGTCTACAAGTGCGGCTTCGCTGGCAGCCAAGAATCGTACGAGCGGGCTTACGACGCCCTCTTCGCCCGGCTGGATTGGCTCGAACAACGCCTGGCGGGGCAGCGGTATCTTGTGGGCGACACGATCACCGAGGCGGACATCCGCTTGTTTACCACCCTCGCCCGCTTCGACGCGGTGTATCACGGGCATTTCAAATGCAATCGCAACAAGCTCAGCGAGATGCCCGTGCTGTGGGCCTACGCCCGCGACCTGTTTCAGACGCCCGGTTTTGGGGACACGATCGATTTCGAGCAGATCAAAAGGCACTACTACGTGACCCACGTCGATATCAATCCCAGTGGCATCGTGCCGAAGGGACCGGATGCTGCTGCCTGGCTGGCTCCGCATTCTCGCGCTGATCTCGGCGGCCGTCCGTTCGGCGCCGGCACGCCGCCCGAGGCGCCACTGGCCGCTGAACGAATCGTGCGCTGAATGATCGTCGGACCGTAGCGCCCTGGCTCGTTTGGATTGCGCGCCCGGCCCTGGTGCGCGCTGAACCGTTGCAGTGACAGCGCACGGTCACCGTTGGCCCGCACGAACGCCTCGCCCACCACGATGACGTGGTGGGCGAGGTCGAGTGTGGTGATTCCTAGTTGGCAGCGTCAGCCTTCAGCTGTCCTGAACCAGGGACTACGGGATGTAGTTGAACTCGTCAGGGTTCGGGCCCGTGCGCTCATCGCGGTTCAGGGCAGTGATCGCGGCGATATCCGCTTCGGTGAGGACGAAGTCGAACAGGGCGAAGTTCTCGTCGACTCGGCTGCGGGTAACCGACTTCGGGAAGACGATGTCACCCCGCTGCAGGTGCCAGCGCAGGGTGACCTGAGCGGCAGACTTACCGAGACGGTCGGCGATCCCTGTAATCACCGAGTCGGAGAGAACTGCGCCCTGCGCGAGCGGCGACCAAGCCTCGGTTGCGATGCCGTGCTCGGTGTTGAACGCCCGCAGCGCATCCTGCGTGAGGTACGGGTGGACCTCGATCTGGTTGACGGCCGGCACGGTTTCGGTCTCGTCGAACAGACGCTGCAGGTGCTCTCGCTGAAAGTTGCTCACTCCAATGGTGCGCACGCGACCCGAGAGCTGCATTTCCTCCATTGCCTTCCAAGTCTCGACGAAGTCTCCGACAGCCGGGAGCGGCCAGTGGATGAGGAACAGGTCAAGGTAATCGAAGCCGAGGGCGTCCATGGTTCGATCGAAGGCGGCCAGCGCGTCGGCACGGTCATGGAACCCGTTGTTGAGCTTGCTCGTGACGTAGATCTCGGACCGGTTCAGCCCCGACTCAGCGACGGCTTCACCAACCTCTTTTTCATTGCCGTACATCTCGGCCGTGTCAATGTGTCGGTAGCCGGCCGCAAGAGCGGCAAGAGTCGCCGCCTTGGTCGTCTCCGGCGTGACCTGGAAGGTGCCGAATCCGAGCTGCGGAATCGTTGTGCCGTTATTGAGGTTGACGGTGGGGACTACGGTCATGGATGTATCTCCTCGTTCGATATTTGAGTGCGCCGCTATCTGTCTCGCCGATCACTTTGCCGCTGGTGTTACACAGGGAAAGCTTGCTCGGTCACATCAGGGACGTCAGCCGTGTCACGGTGAACGTGCCTAACGGCGTGCACGTTCATCAAAACCAGCCTACCGACGGAGATATTCCGCACGCCTAATGGCCGGTCACACTCCCAGCCCGCACACAGTATTGGTGCACGGGCACACGCTGCCGTCGTGAATCACGCGGGACACCTCGTCGACGGTCAGCTACAACGCATCGAACTGGTGCGCGTTCGCCCGCCCGGTCCGGGAGCGCAAATCCGCCGGCTGGAACGGGCATTCGCCCGGCAGCGTTCTTCGCAGGTTGCCGTTCTAGCATCGGATCATGATTGAGCGAGTGCAACGCGACCCCATCCGCCCCGGCCAGGAATCCGTCTGGGACTACCCACGCCCACCCCGCGTCGAACATACCGGGGAACACCTCACCATCGAACTCGACGGTGTGATCATCGCCGACACGAGAGATGTCGTGCGGGTGCTCGAGACCAGCCATCCACCGGTGTATTACCTGCCGCGGGGTGCCTTCACGCCGGGCGTGCTTCAACCGGATGCCGGTCATTCTTATTGCGAGTTCAAGGGCGCTGCCGGATATCTCTCGGTCGGCTCCCGCGCCCGGTCCGCCTGGTTTTATCCCACACCAAATGCGGGTTTCGAGTCTCTAACCGACCGCGTCGCTGTTTATCCGGGGGCGATGGACCAGTGCACGGTCGACGGTGAAGCGGTGCGCGCACAAGACGGCGACTTTTACGGCGGCTGGATAACCGAAAAAATCGTCGGGCCGTTCAAGGGCGCGGCGGGCACCATGGGCTGGTAGCCCACGGTTCGACACAAGTTCATCGCACGGAATTTCTCAGCTTGGGGTAGCCTCGGACAAGCTAGGCATCCGACGTACTCGAAACTGAAGGAGTTGCTGTGACCCACAACGCCGTAGACGAAGAGATTCTCAAGCAGTGGACCCGTCGCCTCAGTCAAGCACTGCAGATTGTGGACCTCGAGATAGACAACGACCTCGTTCTCACCGTTGCCGATGAAGCCGCCCACGCGGTGAATCCGATGGCCGCCCCGATCACAACGTTCATGGTCGGCTATGCCGCCGGTCTCGCCGCAGCCAACCCGGCGATGCCCTCAAGCACAGCCGTGGCCCGGGCTGTGGATGTGGTCACCGCCGTCTGCCAGCAGCCCGAGAAGGAACACCCCGACGCCACCGGCTGGGTGAACACCGCGCAGTAGCGTCAGGAGTCACGCAGCACGCTCCAGTCGAATGATGACAGCCTTCGACACCGGTGTGTTGCTGCCGTCGGCGACACTATCGAGCGGCACGAGCACGTTCGCCTCCGGATAGTAGGCGGCGGCGCAACCGCGTGGTGTCGGGTATGCAACCAGCCGATAGCCGCGTAACACCCGGTCGACGTTGTCACTGAACTCACTGTGCACGTCGACCAGATCGCCATCGACGAAACCTAGGGTGAGCAGATCTTTCTTGTTGATGAAGACAACATGACGACCCTTCTTGATACCGCGATAGCGGTCATCGAGGCCGTAGATGGTGGTGTTGAACTGGTCGTGACTGCGCAGCGTCTGCAGCACCAGACGCCCGGGCGGTACTTCAAGATACTCCAGGGTGTTCGTGGTCAGCATGGCCTTGCCGATCGGGGTGTTGAAGGTGCGCGAGTCCCGGGGCCCGTTCGGCAACATGAATCCGCCCTCCTGCCGGATGCGTTCGTTATAGTTCTCAAATCCCTCGACCACGTGGGCGATGTGATCACGGATACGGTCGTAGTCGGCCTCGAATCCAGCCCAGTCGACCGCGACCGAGTCGGCGAGCACAGCGCTAGCCAGTCGCGAAATAATCGCGACCTCCGAGAGCAGGTTTGGTGCGACCGGCTTGAGCTTTCCCCACGACGGATGCACCGCGCAAACCGTGTCCTCCACGGAGACAAACTGCACCCCGCCGGCCTGCTCGTCGATTTCGGTGCGCCCCAGGGTCGGTAGTATCAGCGCCTCCTCTCCGGTTACAGCATGCGAGCGGTTCAGTTTCGTGGAGATCTGCACGCTCATTTCGGTGCGTTGCATGGCGGCCTCGGCAATGCCGGTGTCGGACATGGCGGCAACGAAGTTGCCGCCAAGCCCTACCCACACCTTCAACTTTCCGTCGCGCATCGCACGCACTCCGTAGACGGCATCAACGCCGTGCCCGCGTGGCGGGTTGAAGCCGAACTCTGCTTGCAGGGCGTTGAGGAAAGCCGGCGGCATCTGCTCCCAGATACCCATGGTGCGGTCGCCCTGCACGTTGCTATGGCCGCGAATCGGTGAGGCACCGGCACCGGGCTTGCCGATGTTGCCGCGCAACAGCAGCAGGTTGATGATTTCCTTGATGGTATCTACGCCTTTTTTCTGTTGCGTCACCCCCATCGCCCAGGTAATGATCACCCGATCAGCGGCCAGGTAGCGTTGGGCCAATTCGTCGATTTGTGCGGCCCGCAAGCCGGTCGCGGCCAACACCATTTGCTCGTCAAGCTGGGAGAGATGTTGCCGCAGCTCGGTCAGCCCGTGGCAGTGTTTGTCAAGGAAAGCCTGATCGAGGACGGTTCCAGGGGCGGCGTCCTCGGCGTCGAGCACCCGCTTCGAGACGGCCTGCAGCAACGCCATATCGCCACCGAGGCGAATTTGCAGAAACTGGTCTGCTATCTCGGTGCCATGGCCAATCACTCCACGCACCCGCTGCGGGTTCTTGTAGCGGCGCAGACCGGCCTCGGGCAGCGGGTTGATCGCAACGATCTGCGCGCCAGCATCTTTAGCTTCTTCGAGCGCGGTGAGCATACGCGGATGGTTGGTACCGGGGTTTTGGCCGATGATGATGATGAGGTCGGATTTCGCAAAGTCGTCGTAGCTGACCGTGCTCTTGCCAATACCGACGGTCATGCCCATAGCCCAGCCAGTGGATTCATGACACATATTGGAGCAGTCCGGCAGGTTGTTGGTGCCGTACGCGCGCGCGAACAGCTGGTAGGCGAATGCGGCCTCGTTGGAGGCGCGGCCACTCGTGTAGAAGGCGGCTTGGTCAGGCGAGTCAAGACCGTTGAGCTTAGCGGCGATCATGCGAAACGCCTCGGGCCAGCTGACCGGGCGGTAGTGATCACTGCCGGCTGGCTTGTAGACGGGTTCGACCAGCCGACCCTGCATGCCGAGCCAGTATTCGCTCTTCTCGTACAGGTCGGGCAAGGAATGCTCGGCCCAGAAAGTTGTCGGGATGGTGATCGGGGTGGCCTCCCAGGTGACAGCTTTGGCGCCGTTCTCGCAGAACTCAAAGGCCTTGCGGTGCCCGGGGTCGGGCCAGGCGCAGCTCATGCAGTCGAATCCGTCTTTCTGGTTCATCGCCAGCAGGGCGCGCATTCCCCGCGCAGCGCCCATCTGCGTGATCGCCGGCTGCATGGAATGCAGCACGCCCGGTACGCCGGCGGCCCAGGATTTGGCGTGGGTGACCTCGATGTCGATGTCGGTGACGTCGTTGATCGGGGGTTCACTGCTCATGCTGCACCGCTCTCGTTGCGTTATCGCTTCGCCGCCCATACGGTCGACGCTGGCACGATACACCCATGGGGTTGGAAGCATCCGGTAGTGCCGTGATTATGCCATTTATACCCCCATGGGTATAGCATGGAGGTAATCCCGAACGAAAGGCACCCATCATGTGCAGAGCCGTCACCTGCAAGACCTGTCAGAAGACCACCTGGGCCGGGTGCGGCCAGCACGTCGACCAGGTCATGAAGGGTGTTCCACGCGCCCAGCGGTGCGAGGGCCATGTGCAGGAGAAATCCACCGGCGGCTTCTTCGCACGCCTGCTCGGCCGGTAGCCGCGGAGCCCAGGCCGGCCCGGGCGCCGCAGCCGAAACCTCGACTTGTTCCGGGGCCGGGGGTTCACAGACACGCCGAGTAACTCGGTCGCCTCACCCCCGATTCGATGTGCGCACCATGATTGGGAGCGTCCTGGTCAAACGCTCGACCGAACACTTACACTCAAGGCACATGACTTTTCCGGAAATTGGCGGTGCCGCATCGCGCTCGCGCCGTTCGCTGCCACGGCTGCTCGGCCGGCTGGCCCTCGGTGCCGCGCTGCTTTTGGCTGGAATCAGCCACCTCACGTTCAACCGGGAGGCATTCCAGGCTCAGGTTCCGGCGTGGGTTCCGTTGGACGCCGACCTGGTCGTCGTACTCTCCGGAATAGCCGAAATAATACTGGGAACCGCATTGCTTACGCTGCACCGGTGGCGGGTACCCGTCGGCTGGGTCGTCGCAGCGTTCTTCGTGGCAATCTTTCCCGGCAACATTTCACAGTTCGTCACGGCAACTGACTCATTCGGACTGAATTCAGATCTGTCGCGAGGCATCCGCCTCGCCTTTCAGCCACTGCTCGTGCTGTGGGCGCTCTGGGCTACCGATGCATGGCGAACGTGGCGAGCCCGGCGCAGCCGGGTTGCGGCCCGGCCTCTGTCACACCGATAGCGGGAGTATGCCCGCCATCGATAGTGTGGGCCAAATGGACCCGCTAACCTTTCGTCGCGCCACGACCGATGATGTTTCGGCCTTACTGGTCTTGGTGACAAGCGCCTATCGGGGCGATGCGAGCCGGCAGGGCTGGACCTGTGAGGCCGACCTCATCGACGGGCAGCGCCTCGACGCCGACGTACTCCGTGGAGATCTCAGGCGTGCTGACAGCGTCGTTCTTCTCGGTGAACGCGAAGGCGATCTGGTGGGGTGCGCGCATATCGCGAAGGATGTGGGCGATACGGCCTATTTCGGTATGTTCGCCGTGCGCCCGACCGGCCAGAGCCAGGGCGACGGCAAACGTATCCTGGCCGAAGCTGAACGCCTGGCTGTCTCGGAATGGGATTCAACTGTGATGACGATGACGGTCATCGATGTGCGAGACTCCCTCATCGCGTTCTACGAGCGGCGAGGTTACCGCCGAACGGGCGTGCAGAAGCCCTTTGACTTCGACACACGCTTTGGAGTACCCCGGCGCGACGACCTACGTCTCGAGGTGCTCGAAAAAGTTCTGCAGCACGGCTGAACATCCCGCCTTTTCGAGGCGCGAACATCAGCCGGTGATCGCGCCCCGTGTGGGTTGTGACGAATGGCAGGCCGCTTTCCGCATCAGGGCGCGGTACTGGTGGGGCGTGAGCGCAACCACATGCCCGACGGGGGCTGAAACGGCAGCAGGAAATGTAGGAGGAGTCCGGACAGCGCCGTGACGGTTACCGCTCCGATGGCGCCGAAATTCGTGAACTGTGCCTCGACGTTGACCCCGGCCAATGTCGTCACGGTCCATCCGAGTGCCCACAGTGTGGCCATGCCCAGGGCCCAGAGCCAGCGTCGGCGCGTGCGCGGCGGTAACCCCATGGCCTGCGCGGCACCGAGCACGATCCCGGTGATCGCTCCCATCAGGGCCAACTCCGGCAGCGTCGTGCGATAGTCGACCACCGTCGAGCCCAGAAGCAGACCCAAACCCAAACCAATCCCGGTCAGCGGAACCCAGTTCAGCGGATTGAGACGACGCCGACTGACCAGCACCTGGCCGAAGCCGATGACGACCCCACAGACCGCGCCACCGATAAGGGCCGACACGGGGTTACTGACGCGCCCCCCGACTGCCGTGCCGGCGAAACCCGCGATCGGGAACGCGAGAAATCCCACGCTCCACAGCAACCAGGTCGAGAAGAATGTGGGGTTTCGGAAGCTGGGATTGCGATGGAGTCGCCGTATTCTGGTCACGTTTCTACTCCAGTCCAAGGTACTGGTCGGTCAGTGCAGCCCAGGTCATTGAGAAGAATCTCGGACCGGCATGCAGACATGCTACGCCCAAGCCAGTGCGGCCCGACAGCGTGCGGGGATAGCCGAACAACGAGGCACCTGATCGTCGAACGCCGCTTGGACGACGGCGCGTGCGTTTTCGCACGCAGCACCGCCCGCACTACGCGGCCGGCGCTTAGGCCACCAGTACCTCCGGGGATGCCAAGGGAGTGATGTAGGAGTAACCGGTGGCCGTGTTCTTGGTGATCGACAGCACGAGTTGCATGGATGGTTCGAGGGCGGTGACCTTGTCAAGCGGAGCTCCGACGATGAGTTGAAAGCCGAGGCCCTTCCACGCGGCGACGGCTCGGCCGGCGAACTCAGCGTCGGATTTGACGAAACCCTCGTCGAGAAACACCGGCGCGAAGCGCGGCCGGGTGCGGCTTTCATCGCCGAGCTGAAAACGCAGGGCTGCGCCGACCACGAAGGCCACAAGCTCCTGCGACTCGCCACCGCTCTTTCCGCCGAGGGACGAGTAGGTGCTGACGCGGGCACCGTCCTGCGTCACGCGAACAGCCGTGATCTCAACGTGCTGGCGTACATCGAGCAGCACATCGCGCTGGGAGGTAGTGGTGCCGTCAGAACGTCGAATCACAGCCATGAACTGCTGCAGCCGGGTGAACCGATCCTCGGTTTGATCGTCGGTGAATTGTTCCGTCGCACCGGAGGAGAGCGCTTTGAGCTCCTTGCGGAACGCGGTCGCGTCGTCTCGGTGCAGTCGTCGCAGCGAAATCTGTAAGCGGTCGCGGGTTGCGCCGAACGGCAGGGTCGCGAGGATCTCATTGATTGGCCGCAACCGGTCTTCGATCTCTTCGATGGCCGTGTTGAACGCACCGGTGAGCGGCACGAGGTCCTGCCCGCTCCACGCGGAGAGCCGGCGTTTCCATTCTTGGCGACGCTCGGAAAGACCGAGGGTGCGGATGGCGTCGAGAATATCGGTGTAACTCGTGACCGATTCGAGCGCGACACCGATATTCGGGTCGGGCCAGCGAGCCTGGTACGTCTCGAAGATGCCGATCATGGTGGCACGGTCGCGCGCGGCACCGTCACGATCCTGCGCCGACTGATTGATCAGTCGCTCACGCAGACGTTTCAGGCCGCCGGGGAAAGTGGCGAGGTCGTTCTGGTCGGTGACGCGCGCGAACTGCTCATCAAGGTGCAGAGAATGTTCCGGCGACAGGGTCAGCGTGTCGCTGTGTTCGATCTGTTCGAGTCGATCATTCACCGCGTCCTGTGCGTCGACGATGCTGCCCTGCTCGTCATTGAGCACCGCCCCGGCCTGCTCGGTGCTGTGCTTGAGTTTCTGGGCAGCATCCAGCTCGAGGGCGAGCCGTGCCCCTTCGTTACTCAGAGCGCGCAGAATATCGCTGCTGGCCAGCATCCGCTCTTGTTCCGATTTCTTGCCCTGGATGCGTTCGGCTGCTGCCGCGACGTCAATGGTCAGCCAGTCGGTGTCGAGAATGTACTGGTGAGCGGCCTGTCGGTCGCGCAGTGCACCGAGTTGCTCGGTAACAGCGGATGCCCGCCCCGCGATCGCGTCAGCGGCCAGCCCCTGCGCGGCCAGCTCTCCAGCAATGTCATCGAGCCGGGCCCGGCTGGAAAAACCGATGATCGACTTCTGGCCGGTGTTCCAGCCATGGGCGCCGCGGGAACCGTTGCGCGTCTGTCCGCTCGGCGTCACCCGTGCACCCTCACCAACCAGCTCGGACGGGTTGGCCACGCAGAGCGCGTCGAGGCTCGACGACCGAAGGCGCGCCTGCACCCAGCTGCTGAACGGCGAGTCCTTCAGGTCGAGCTTGCCAGACACATAGCGGGCGTCGCCGGTCACGGCCTGGTGCTGCTTCAGCGCCACGCCCTCGAAGTGGATGCGCAGAGGCAGCTGCAGTGGGTCGATCGCCGCGCTCAGGTGTGCGAGGCGAGTCTCGTCGACGAGCAGAACCCGAACGACCGACGACAGGGTCACCTCGGCGGCCTGCCGCCACTGTTCCTCACCTGCGGTGATGTCGATGAGTTCGGCCACGAACGGGAGTTCCTGGGCCGGAATTCCCGACGCTTCGGCGATCAGCAACCGGGCCTGGTGCAGGGGCTGTGGCACCAGGCTTTCGCGCCCGGTCAGAAATACGCGCTCTTTTTTGAGGGAGCGGATGCCCTCCTCCACGGGGTACGCCTCACGCTGCAGTGCCGCGCGCGTCGCCTCCAGGGCAGCCTCGGCGGCGGCGAATTCGGCGGTGAAGCGGTTGGCCTCCTGCTGGGCGGCGGCGAAGCTAGCAGCGGAATCGATCGATGCCGCCAGAATGTGCACCCTTTGGCTGAAACTCTCGTGCTCCCGAGCCACAGTGTCGCGTTGGTCGCTGAGGTGCACGAGCTCGGTTTGCAGCCGTTCGAGCACATCGCCGCCGTTGTCGCGCTCCTGCTGTTGCACGTCGACGACCCGAATTTTCAGCGCGGTCTCGGCGTCGCGCGCCTCTACGAGGGCGGTCTGGTTGTCGCGGCGGGCTGCCCGGTTGGTGTCGGCGGCATTCTCGAGCAGGGTGTGCTCGGTGAGCAGCTGCCACAGCACAAACGGGGTGTCCCCAGCTCGGTGCACCCCGAAGGTGTCGACCAGTTCGGCCTTGGCGGTTGCGACCTGGTAAGCCTGCTGCAGTTCGGGCAGGCGTTCGAGCACCTGGGCCTTCTGCGCTTCGGTGACCATGGCACCGTAGGAACGTTCCAGGTCTTCGAAGTGGTCGACGGCTTTGTCGGCGGCAGCGAAGGTCGCAGGCTCTTCGAGCACCATCGACTTGTAGAGTCCGTCGACTGTTTTCACCTGCTGGCCGGCCTGGATGCGGGCGAGCAGGCGCAGGGCCTTGCCGCCCTCGCCGTTGGCGCCGATACCGAGCCGGGTGTACAGGGTTTGGGCGAACGCCGCGTAGGTATCGAATACGTCGAGGCCCTCGAAGCGGGCCTTGAGGGCGCGCTTGTCGAACCGGTTCTCGGCGCAGGAGGCGAGGTCGCGCAGGTCAAGGCATCCGTCGGTCGTGGCCATTTTCATGGCGACGTCGGCGAATTTATGGGCGCCACGCGGTACGAAGTAGACCCGCAGCACGGTGAACCGGCGCTCGTTGTCGTCGATGAAGGTCAGGGCGATGGCGCCCCAGGTAGCCTCGTGCGCGCCGCGCAGCACCTGGTCGGTCAGCTCGCCGGTTGCCGCTTCCCGGTTGGCGTCGGTCTTGCCGCGCAGGTAGGTCATCAGGTTGCGCTGGTCGTGGCTGCGGGCACGGCCCGAGCCGGCATCGTTCGAGGCACCGTTGAACGGGGTGTCCGAGGGCATCATCAGCGCCAGGTAGGCATCGAGCAGGCTGCTCTTGCCGGTGCCTGAGGCACCGGAGACGAGCGTGGCCGCGGCACTGAAGTCGATCGTGTGGTGACCGTGAAATCCGCCCCAGTTGACCAGTTGCATGGATTCGGCCCGCCACTGGGTAGTGCCCTCGGTGGCGCCATCGATGTAGAACAGCGGGGAATCGGTCATGCGATTGGCTCCAGGGGCGAGGCGGCGAGCGGTTCGGTGTCGTCAGTACGGTTTTCCTGACGCAGCCAGTCGAGCAGTTCGCCGAGGCGTTCCACCGACAACAGCACTTCGATCACGGCCGAGATGCGAAACCGGTCTGGGTCGCTGGTCTTCAGCAGCACCCTCGCCTTGGCGAGACTATCGACCGCGGCAGCGGCCTTTCGGGCATCACCGGAAAGGTCGGTGGCGTGTTCCGGGCGAAAGTGCGCAACGTTCTCGACCAGGTTGTCCCGGTCGACGAGTACGATCTCCTGGCCGTTGGCCCGTTCACTGCGAAAGCGTTGGCGCAGCAGCACGAGCAGAATTGTCTCCTCGCGGGTGTAGGCCACGTCGTGCAGCAGGGTGGGAAACCGCTCGCCGCCTTCCGCGAGGGCCTGCCGTTTGAAGGCGACCTCGTAGTGGTGGTCGACATGCAGGTCGAGGAAGACGTCGTTGAGGCGGGACTTGAGCAGGCTCTGCGACTTCAGCAGGGTCTGCCATTCGGCGGGCTGCAGGGCTGCCGAGATATAGCGGTGTTTCAACAGCAGCACGAGGGTACGACGCTGCTCTACGCTCAGCCCGCCCTCGTCGCCCTCGAACAGGGACAGGGTCTGGGGGTCGCTGTCGATGGCGGTGCCCTCAGCCGAAAAGTCGTCAATCATGCTGGGAACCCAAATTCTGGGCGGCCAGGGCCGCCGTGTCGTCGTCGGTCAAGATGCGTCGCGGCACGTCGAAGACCCGCACCGAGCCATCCGGTCGTATCGCTTCGAAACTCTCCAGGCTTACCGGGCCGGCCGACGTGCCCAGCTGCGCGGCCAGTTGGAGCAGGCCGAGAATTTCAACCGGGCGGCGCAGGCTCACGCCGAAGCTGTTGAACGCGCTGCCAACGGATGCCGCCTCCCCCGCCGCAACAGCAGCCACGAGGGCGTCGCGCAGGTCTTCGAGCAGTGGCCCGCCCTGCAGGCGCAGGTCGCCCAGGCTCGGTGCTGCAGGCGCAGCGTCAGACACATCGGCCAGCGCGGGCGGCCCAAGGTGGGCAACCGGATCGTAGAACCGTTCGCGCAGGTGTTCCACCTCGAGAGTGCCGGGCATGAGTTCGGTGGTGACAGTGGAGCGCGGGCCGGCGGTCTGCATCCAGACGGCGAGTTCGCGGTTGACGCCGCGCAGCACGAGCTCGAGCTCGCGGTCTTTCACCACGTCGTGATTGACGATGTGCTCGCGCAGGGTGGTCGAGAGCCCGGTGCGCTGGGTCAGAACGTCATCGATGCCCTTGCGCAGCAGCGTCACCGTGCTCATGAAGCTGCGACGTTCGTTCAGGCTCAGTTCGAGGGCGAATGGGTGCAGCAGGATCGACTCCAGATCGGCCTTGAGCCCCTGCATGAGCGTGTCGTTGCGCAGCAGGGTGAACGCCCCCTCGAAGGCGCGCCCCTCAGCCGTCGACGACATGAGGGCATCCGTTTTGGCCAGATAGTCGTCGAGAACCTCGCTGATGGGTCGTTCCTCGCCGCGAAAGTCGTTGACGATCTGCCGGTGCATGGCCGCGACCGATTCCTCGACCCGTTTGAAGTCGCTCGGAAGTTGCTGGATGAGGTCGATGAGGTTTGCGTAACCCTCATGCATCTGCTCGTTCGAGGCCGCTTCGACAGCGCCGCCGCGAGCGAGACGATCACGCTCGCTGGTCAGTTCATCGATCTGCTGCTCGAGACGGCGAACCCGCTCTTCGCGATCGGGGTTGGCCTCCGTGGCCCGGTGGCGCACGGTGTCGACGATCGTCGAGAGCCTGGACTCGCTGATCAACGCCCGATCGCGCGCGAGGCCGTCCACGAGAAGCAGGGCTTCAAGGGCGTGGCTGGTGAGTGAGTAGTGCTCCACATTCTCGTCATCGCTGCCACCACCATTTCCGCCGCCATTTCCGCCGCCCAGATCGCGCACTTCGCGGTACAGCCAGAGGTCGTTCATCCACTGCACGCACAGGGCACGGCCGGTCTTCTCGGGGGCGTCGACACCGGTGCTGCGGAGGTCGGCGAGGTAGGCATCCACTTGGGCATGCAGCAGCTCGCACGCCACGCTGCGGCGGTCCCGGCTGAACGAGCTCTTGAACACCGCGAGCACGAACGGCGCCCATTTGCGGTCGAGCAGGCGCAGAGTGGGTTTGTCGAAGGCTTCGCGTACCCGCGCCAATTCGCTCGCAATATCACTCAACAGCTGGTTCCTCTCCAGCTCTCCACTTTAACCGACTGGGTGGGTTGCCCCTGACCCGCTCAGCCGAGCAGGCGCGGCCTCTTCCAGTCGGCGCCGTGCACGTGCTGGTCGAGAAAGGCGAACACGGTCTGATACCAGAGAACAGCGTGTTGCGGTTTCAACACCCAGTGGTTCTCATCGGGAAAGAAGAGGAACTTGTGCTGGGTACTGCCGTCGGCAGTGGCGTGGTGTTCGGCGAGCTCCGACCACAGTCGCAGGCTTTCGCCGATCGGCACCCGGTAGTCGTGATCGCCGTGAATCACGAGCATGGGCGTGACAATGTCGCGCACGGCCTGGTGCGGCGAATTGTCGACCATGCCCTGCGGGGAAAAGATGCTCTGCCAATACTCGGAGTTGTCGGTCGTGCCAGCGAACTGGTCGAGCGACCAGAGACTCGCGTGGCTGACGATGGCGCGAAACCGGTCGGTGTGCCCGGCGACCCAGTTGGCCATGTAGCCGCCGAACGATCCGCCCATCGCCGCGGTCAGTGTCGCATCAATCTCGGGGCGGGCCTCGGCGGCGTCGGTGATCGCGAGCAGGTCGGTGTACGGCTTAGCCCCCCAGGCGTTCCAGCCGCGCGCGATGAACTCGAGGCCGTATCCGGTCGACAGCGCGGGATCGGGCAGGAGTACCGCGTAGCCGCGGGCCACGGCGAGCAGCGGGCTCCAGCGCCAGCTCCAGGCGTTCCAGCTGTTCAGCGGGCCGCCGTGGATCCAGAGCAACAGCGGGGCCGGATGCTGCGCCGAGGCTCCGTCAGGCAGCAGCAGCCAGGCGCGCACCCGGGTTCCGTCTTCGGCGAGGGTCTCGATCTCGGTGATCGTGCCGGGAACGTCGGGCAGCGCGGCCGGTGTGGCCAGCGTGATGATGGTGCCGGAACGGCTGATGCGCACCGGATGCGCTGGTGCGATCCAGGAGGAGCGCAACGCCACGAGGTCACCGGTCTGGGCATCGACGCACACATTGGTGTAGGTGAAGTCATCGGTGGTGAGCTGTTCGGGGGCCCCGCCGTCGAGCGGTACCCGGAAGATGGGTCCGCGGCCGTTGTGGTCGGCGGTGACGATGAGGGCCGGGTTGGATTCACCCGGAGCGCCGCCGTGCGGCGCGTCGAAGACCAGGCTGGTCGGCCAGCGGTCCCACTCGGCGGCGAGGCGGCGTGGGTGGCCGCCGTCGAGGTCGGCAACCCAGATTTCCTGGTCAGCCGGACCATGCGGGGTACTGACGGCGGACCGCTCGAAGGCGATCAGTCGTCCGTCGAGACTGACGGCCGGTGACTCGAAGTCAACCTTCGGTTCGTTGAACAGCGTGGTCTGGATGCCGGTCGAAACGTCGATCGAAACCAGAACGTACCGGCCGGAGCGCTGCTCGGCTATCCGCCGGGCCACGATGAGCGTTGATCCGTCGGGGGTCAGGGCCTGGCCGGCGGTGTCCATGGTGCGGCCGGGGGTCGGGGTGAGGTCTCGGGGGCGTGGCAGATCGGCCGGGTAGGGAGCGGGGGCATCACTGTCGCTGTCGCTGTCGCTGTCGCTGGCACGGTCGCTGTCGCTGTCGCCGTCACTGGCACGGTCGCTGTTGGGAAGTGTGACGGTGTCCTGTAGGTCGGCGAGGTCGAGGGCGAGCAGGTGCGGCTCGGCGGGGCCGAGGTCGTGGTCCCAGTAACGCACGGGGTAGCTCTCGTGCAGAATGGCCGCGACCTTCTTGTCGGCGCGCTCCTTGCGTGCAACGCCATCCGATTCGAGGTCGGTGGCGCTCGGCAGCAGGTCGGCGGCGATCACGAGTGAGGGGGCGATCGCGGCGACAGCGGCGATGCCGGATACTCCCCCGGCAAGGCGGGTGATAGCGCGGGCCTCCCCGCCGCCAGCGGGCAGCAGCCAGAGCTGGGCGGCCTCGGTGTCTTTTTCTGCAGCAGCATCGGGCCGGCTGGAGACGAACAAAACGTCGCCCGCGGCGGTGAAAGCCGCCCCGGATTCTCCCTTGGCCGACCGGGTCAGGCGGATCGGAACACCGGTCCCGTCGGAGCAAACCGACCAGAGTGCCCGCTCGTAGGTCGTGCGATCGCGGGTGAGTGTGGCGACGGTCAGCACGACGCGCACCCCGTCGGGCGAGAGGGTGAGACCTTCCACGCGGGGCAACGCAATGTAGTCGTCGAGGCTGGAAAATGGCGTGCTCTGGGACTCCGATGTCATGGTTGCAGGCTAGCCGATACGGATGCACAGTCTCGTGCTCACCATGAGTGGCACGGTTCATTTTAGTTGCGCCAGTACGGTTCGGGGCTGGGGGTGTTGGCGCGGTGGCTGTGGGCGGGGCGCCAGGTTTGGGTGGGGTCCCACAAGATGGGCCCGCGTACTTGGGGTTTGCCATTGATCATGCGGATTGTC
>NZ_PJJW01000029.1:26774-90672 GCF_002929675.1 Cryobacterium sp. M15 | reverse complement strand
CCCGGCATCGGCATCGACGGATCCGACGCCTGGGTCGGCCTACAAATCGGCTACTCCGTCGCCGACATCCTCGCCAAATGCTTCTACGGCCTCATCATCTACCGCATCGCACGCATGAAATCATTCGCAGACGACCAAACCTTCGCCGACTCCGAACTATCCCTCGAAGACGCAACAAACCTCAAACGATCCACCATCAAGGACTAGTCCACGGAGAGGTACCCATCGCAGGGACTGCACTGCCAAATCTTGGTCGTGCGGTCCCACTGTGAAAATTTGGGGCACAACACCACCCCGTATCGCCCGGAAGCTCATGCCACCCCGAGAAACCGGCGCAGTAATAGCCCTGCTTTCAGTCAGCGTCAAATACTGTTACACAGTCCTGTATTCCCGGGATTGCGAAATACTGACCCCGCTCTTTACCGGCGCGGGCCATCGGCTCGACGGGACCGCAGCGCGGTTGACGGATTCGCTGGAATCAATTTGAACGATGCATTCTCACTCTGTGATAACCGGCGTGGTGTGGCGTCTTGAGGTGTTCCAAACTGAAGCGCAGCACGGGTGTAGCTTGTGTGATCTCACTGAGGAGAAATTGTGAAGGCTGTTCGTCTGCACCGTTACGGGGAAAATCCGAAGATCGAGGAGGCGGCCGAGCCCAATCTGATCGGGCCGTGGGACGTCATTGTTGATGTTGGTGCTGCTGGTTTGTGCCGCACGGATCTTCACATTATTGAAGGGCAGTGGGATCCCATCCAGCACCCGCACCTGCCGTATACATTGGGGCACGAGAACGCGGGATGGGTTCGCGAAATCGGCAGTGCGGTGCATAACGTGAAACCGGGTGACACGGTGATCATGCATCCGCTGACTAGTTGTGGTCTGTGCCCGGCCTGCAGAGTGGGCCAGGACTCGCACTGTGAAAACGCGAGTTTTCCGGGAATCAACGCGAATGGCGGCATGGCTCAGCAGCTTCTGACCAATGCACGGGCGGTTGTTCGGTTGGACGCCGGGCTGCAACCGAAAGACGTAGCCGCGCTGGCTGATGCAGGTCTGACCGCGTACCACGCGGTGCGTAAGGCTGCAGATGTTTTATTTCCTGGAACCCACGCGGTCGTGGTCGGTGCCGGTGGTCTCGGACATATTGGAATTCAGGCGCTCGCGGCAATTACGAGTGCGACGATAACGGTCGTCGACCCCAGTGAGGCTGCTCTCGAGCTCGCTGCGAAACTCGGTGCGCACCACACCGTCCTGTCAACGACCGACGATGACGTCGAGAAGAAGGTTCTCGAGATCACGGATGGAGGAGCGCACGTTCTGTTCGACTTCGTCGGAGAGCACGGTGCGGAGTTGCTCGCTCCGCGCCTTCTGCGTAATCGTGGATCGCATTACGTGATCGGTTACGGTGGCGCGGTCAATATCCCCACTATTGAGATTATTTCGCGTGAAATCAACGTCATCGGAAACTTGGTCGGAACCTACAACGACCTCGTCGAGCTCATGACACTCACGGCTCAAGGCAAGGTCACGCTGCACACTGCTGTTTATCCCTTGGACGCAGCTCTTGACGCGATCGCAGATTTGACTGCCGGACGGATCATCGGTCGCGGAATTCTCATCCCCTAAGACACCAACACGAACTCCCCCCGAGACGACAGCTGTGAGCAAAGGAGCTCAATAATGGCTTTTCCCGCCAAGTATCCACAAATGAATGCGACGGAATTGACTGATGAAGCGCGGAGCGTGCTCATCCGGGTTATTCGGGTTGCGTTTCCTCACCCGTCATTTCCCGATGCTCCCTATGAACGGACGGCAGACACGATCTTGCGGGAGGCCGAGAACTCAACCTGGTTTCGCGTCGCGCTCACGCAGGGGCTCCTCACTCTGGGCCACCTGGCCGGAGGCGATTTCCGCGATCTGAACGACGAAGACGGCACCAAGGTTTTGCGCCGAATCGAGACCACGGAGTTTTTTGGCTTTATCAGGCGCACGACCGTGCTGAATCTGTATGACAACGAGGACGTCTGGGAGATCCTCGGCTACGAAGGACCAAGCTTCGACAAAGGTGGATACATCGACCGTGGCTTCAACGACCTTGATTGGCTTCCCGAAGCGCGGATCGAAAGCTACGACGGGCCGGAGCAACTCATCGAAATTGCCACAAACGCGTCGGTGGCAAAAATACGCGGCGGCGAAAACACGCCCGCGATAGAGCGTGATACCAGCAATCAACCCGGTAAACGCGACGCAACCATGATGGAGATGACGAAGTGAGCAATATCGAGCATGATGAGGCAGCGATCGTCATTATCGGATCAGGAGCTGGGGGTGGAACGCTTGCTTACGAATTGACGGCGAAAGGTCTTCCGGTTGTAGTTCTGGAGGCGGGTCCGTACCTGCGCAACGAGGACTACGTCAACGACGAGTGGGAGGCCTTCAACCAGATGGCCTGGCTTGACCCGCGAACCACCTCCGGCTCTTGGCGAATTGCTCGCGATTTCCCCAACCTTCCGACATGGATTGTGAAGGCAGTCGGTGGCACGACAACGCATTGGTCCGGTGCGACACCGCGATTCAAAGCTCACGAATTCGCTGCGCGAAGTACCTACGGTCGAATCGACGGTGCCAATCTCCTCGACTGGCCGATCACTCTGGCCGAGCTCGCGCCGTACTACGACAAAGCCGAAGTCGCGATGGGATCGACGCACGTGCACGGTCGCAAGCCGCTACCTGCGAATAACAATTACACGGTCTTCGCAAACGGCGCCGAACGGCTGGGATACAAGTTTTATTCGACCGGCCCGTATGCGACGAACGCTGAGGAGTACGACGGTCGTCCGGCATCCATTCAGGACGGCTTCAACTTTCAGGGTGATAAGAACACGTCGAAATGGTCGACGCTGGTGCGCGAAATCCCTCGTGCAGAAGCAACGGGGTTGCTTGACCTACGACCCGAGAGCCATGCGGTGCAGATCACCCACGATGCTTCGGGACGAGCAGACGCCGTACTTTATCTGGACAAAGACGGCAACTTGCAACGGCAGGCCGCCCGACTCGTCGCAGTCGCTGCGAACTCTATCGAAACGCCCCGGCTCTTGCTTCAGTCGGCCAGCCCGATGTTCCCCGATGGCTTGGCCAATTCCTCCGGCCAAGTCGGCCGCAATTACATGCGACACACCACCGGTTCGGTCTACGCCAGGTTCAGCGATCCAGTACGGATGCACCGCGGTGAAACCATGGCCGGAGTGATCGCGGACGAGTCCGGGCATGACCCCGATCGAGGCTTTGCTGGTGGCTACTTTTTGGAGACAATTTCACTGGGGCCAGCCTTCTTGGCCAGCTTCAGCGATCCCGGGGCGTGGGGGCGTGAATTCACCGAAATTCTCGAAGCGTATGCCAACACGGCCGGGCTCTGGATCGTCGGCGAAGACCTGCCACAGGAAAGTAACCGAGTCACTCTGAACACGACGGTGTCTGACAAGAATGGCCTTCCCGTACCCAACGTGCACTTCGACGACCATACCAACGACATTGCCATGCGGGAGCACGGATACGCGCAAGCGGAACTGCTGTATGAGGCTGTTGGTTCGGTCGGTGCGCAGCGCACTCCCCCGTATCCGTCTACACACAATATGGGCACCTCCCGAATGAGTGCGCGGTCCGAAGATGGTGTCGTTGATAAGTGGGGACGTGCCCACGACGTACCCAACCTGTTCATCAGCGATGGGTCCGTGTTCACCACCAGCGCGGCCGCCAATCCCACGCTCACGATCGTGGCGCTGGCCATCCGACAGGCCGAGTACATCGCGGATCAACTAAAAATAGGAGGAATTTGAGCTAGGCCAGACGGCCAGATCCGTGTGACGCGGATCGACTCTGCCCCAAGCCGTCCATTCATCTCCCCACACAACACACACGATTAAGGAAGTACGCCGTCGTTTCGGCACCTTCACCGGAGGGAACGTGCCGTCCCGGTCACGGGGCACCTGAATAATCACCACCCCGTCGTGGGACTGATCACCGCTTTGGTGCCAGTCCCACCGCGCACGTTCGAGTCAGAAAACGCGGATCGGGATCTCGGCCGGTGCTGCGAGCAGCGACTCGATTTCCTCATCGAGCTTGACGAGGGTGATTGACGCGCCCGCCATGTCCAGCGACGTGCAGTACTCACCAACGTAATTACGCCCGACGGTGATGCCCGCGCTGACGAGTTTCTCGTGCGCCAGGCCGTACAGCAGGTACAGCTCGCTGATCGGCGTGCCACCGAGGCCGTTCACCATGAGCGCGACACGATCGCCGGACGTGAACGGTAGGTCCGTGATGACGGCTCCGAGAATGTCATCCACGATTTCGTCTGCCGAGACGAGTTTGCCGCGCCTGCGCCCGGGCTCGCCGTGAATGCCGATACCGATCTCGATCTCGTCTGGCCCGAGATCGAAAAGGGGTGACCCTTTTGCGGGCGGGGTGCAGGCCGTCAGTGCGACGCCCATCGTACGCGTAACCGAGTTGACCTTCTCACCGATCCGGATGATTTCATCAAGGTCGGCGCCGGCTTCCGCGGCCGCGCCTACTGCCTTCATCACGAAAAAATTGCCGGCGACGCCGCGGCGACCGATCGTGTACAGCGAGTCCTCCACCGCGACGTCGTCGTCGATGAAGAGCATCTCGACTCTGATACCGTCGGCGCGTGCCATTTCCTGCGCCATCTCGAATGCCATTCGGTCTCCGGTGTAATTGTTGACGAGCAGTAGCACTCCCTTCGGCGAGGCGAGCAGTTTCGTCGTCTCGTACACGTAATCGACGGGAGGGGCAGCGAAGACATCTCCGGGGCAAGCAGCGTCGAGCATTCCCCTCCCAACAGTCATCACGTGGGCGGGTTCGTGGCCTGATCCAGAACCCTGGATGATGGTCACTTTGTCTGCGTTGGGTGCATCGGCACGGTGGATGAGGTTGTACTCCGGGACGTACTTCAGCGTGTCCGGATTTGCGAGGGCGAGGCCCTTGAGCATTTCCGGCACGAAATTCTTGGGATCGTTGATGAACTTCTTCATGGTTTCTCCACGTCTTTGTGATGCTGAATGGGCTTCGGGTACGGGTAGGGCAGAGGGGCCTATGGGTTAGCGGGCACGCGATTGTACGGTGAGTCGCTCGAGGATGACGGCTATGGCGACCGCACCGGCATCGGGCGAGCCGATACTGCGCTCACCGGTGTAACTGGCGCGTCCGCGTCTTGCCTGAAGAGAGCTGGTTGCGTCTGCTGCAACACGTGCGGCTTTCGCTGCCTCGTCAAGTGCTTTTTCGAAAGACGAGCCCTGTGCGACGGCCACCTCAAGAGCGTCAGTCGCCGGAACGAGCGCGTCGAGCAGCGTCTTATCGCCAACATCAGACTTGCCACGGTCCTTGATGCCCTCGATCGCCGCTCGCAGCATTGCGACCACGTCGGCGCCGCCGACCTCATCGCGACCGCGCACTGCGGTGGAAGCACGCAGGAAGGCGGTGCCCCAGAGGGGGCCGGAGGTGCCCCCGATACGGCTCGTGATCGTGTGCGCAATACTCTTGAGAAAAATACTCGAGTCTGTGCGGTCGAAGACGTCCCATTCCTCTAATACTTTCTCGAAACCGCGGGCAAGCGAGTATCCGAAATCGCCGTCTCCGACGACGGAGTCGAGTTCGCAAAACGCGTCTTCGTTTTCAATCGCCGTTTCGGCAATCGATCGGACGACGAATTCAGTGTCGATGATGCTGCGGGTCTTCATTGTGCCTCCTGAGGTTTGGCGTGAGGGAGCGCTGCCATGCGGGCGAGATCGCCCAGCTGAATGAACGACCTTGGGTTGATGTCATACGGGTCTGCGATTACCTGGGTCATCTCGCCGGGATTCGGGTCACCAAGTGAAGAGACCACGAGGGCGGCGGCGGAGAAGTCCTCGCTAGCGGTGTAGCTACTCACCGTCACGACGGTTCGCAGACCAGCCGTCGTCGCTGAGCGCAAGCCGTTCTCGCTATCCTCGACAACGATCGCATCATCTGGCGATATTCCAAGCACAGAGAGCGCGTGCAGATAGATGTCCGGTGCCGGCTTTTTCTTCGCCACGATGTCGCCTGCAAAAACTGCGAAACGTGATGCTTGCTCGAGACCGACGGCGTGGGTAAGAACCGCCCGAACGGATGGCTCCGCCGATGTAGACGCGACCGCGAGGGTCCATCCTGCCGCACTCGCCTCCCGCACGATTCGATCGATACCGGGTCGCGCTGGCACAACACCACCCTCGATCAGATCCGTGTAGATCTCGGTTTTCCGGCGATGCCACGACGCTATGAGAGCAGTGCGTGCCGTCGGGTCGTCGGGGATTTCGATCAGTTCAGCAAACTCGGGTGTGATCAAACTCATCAACCGTTCCTTGCCTCCACTAATTCTCACCTTGTCGGCATAGTCCTCGATGCTCCACTGCACGGGCAGCCCAAATTCGCGAAAGGTTTGGTTGAAGGCGGGCAGGTGACCGTACTGCTCCGTGTCGGCGAGTACGCCATCGCAGTCGAAGATCAGAGCAGGCATCGCTTTCACCACGCCTTATTAGCGCTACCGAATTGACCTGCCAGATTGACGACGAGGTGCACGATGTCGGCCCGAGTGTGGGCAAAAAGCGACGGTGGATCCCATTTGTCGTTTTTCTGTGCCTCAGTGAGGAAGGTGAGGCTTGACTTCATGAAGGTTTCCTTGAGGGAGGTCGATATGTTGACCTTCGCGCAACCGCGCGCGATTAGGTCACTGAACTGCTCGGAGGTCAGGCCGCTCCCGCCGTGTAATGCGATCGGGATTGGATGGCGCTCCACAATGTCAGTGACCCGGTCGAAGTCGAGTACGGGTGTGGCCTTGTACGTTCCGTGCGCATTACCAATCGATGGGGCAAAGACGTCAACACCAGTCGCCTCGATAAAACGCAGCGAGACTTCAAGCGATTGTCGCGCCGTTTCCTGGTCGGATCCGTGGTCGTCTTCGACACCCGTAATGGCCTCGATCTCGCCCTCGACGTGAGCGCCGTAGAGCCGGGCCTCTTTCACGACTTCGATGGTCTGCCGCTGATTCTCTTCGACCGGTAGTGCGGAGGCGTCAAAAAGCACCGAGTTCCACCCCTGCTTGAGGCACTCTGTCACGACGGCGCGATCCGGGCAGTGGTCTAGGTGCAACGAGACCGGCACCTCTATTCCCTCGGTCAACGACCGCCAGAGACTAGCAAACACGCCACTCCCGATGCTCCGAACCGTCTTCACTGAAGTTTGAACAATCAGTGGGGATCTTGCCTCTACGGCCCCAGCAAGCACCGCTTCCAACGTTAAATCGTTGAAGACATTTATGGCAGGAACACCGTAGCGGTCGCTGAATGCGCGATCGACGATATCTTTCATTGGCACGACACTCACAGCAACCTCCGTGTTTAGGTATCTTTACGGTAGGGCAGGTGGTACGACTCGAACCATACAGGATTCCCCCGCCTTTTCGGGGTGGGGAATTCTCTAACGCTCGGCGATCACGCCTACCGAACTGTGTTCCCGGTTCATGTGGACGAGCATCGTGCGATTGTGCGCCCCGGTTTTTCGGAGCAATGATCCGACGTGCTTTTCGACCGTCTTAACCGAAATGAACAACGCGGTGGCGATCTGCTTATCTGCCATGCCCCGCTCGACGAGTGGGCGCACCTGACGCTCCCGTGGGGTGAGAGTTTCATCGTCGGATGCATGGGCGGAGAAACCGGTGAGGTGGTCGAGAATATCGTTCTGAAGCAGCGCTTCGCCACGACACGCGGCAATGATCACGCGTGAGATCGTTGCCGCATCGGACTTGAGGCTGAGGAATCCGCGGACGTTTGCTTGCGTCGCTGAACGAATCTGGTCAACGGTCGGGTTTTCTGTGAGGACAACGATTGTGGCGTTTTGGTCAAACTCACGTATCTTCGCGAGCGTGCCGAATAGTTCCCCGTTGAGCACCCGTAGGTCGACAATGAGCACGTCCGGACGAAGCATCTCATAGGCATCGACCAGTTGACGCCCCGAGCTCAACTCCGCGGTGACCTGGATTGCAGGTTCGCTCAGATTCAGGAGCCGAACGAGTCCGGCACTGATAATCGGTTGGTCGTTCGCGATGAGAACCTTCCAGCGCGGCTGCGGGACGCTTTCGCCGGTTCCGGAAATATACGGGATAGTCGCTTTGATCTTCGTTCCCCATCCCGGAGTCGTATCGATGTCGAGCTCACCATCGAGGTGACTTGCGCGCGACATCATCCCGTGGAGCCCGAGGCAGCCGGAAGACAATGACGAGAAGTGCCCGCCGTGTGCCTCGGCGAGGTCAAAACCCCGACCGTCGTCATCGATTAAAACTGACAGCACCTGAGTGTCGTAGACGAGTCCGACCCGAGCGCTTCCGGCACTTGCATGCGAGACAACGTTGCTGAGGGCTTCTTGAACGATCTTGAATGCCTGGTGTGCGATCTCTGGCGCGAGAGGGCGCGGTGTGCCGACGATAACGAATCCAGTCGTCGTCATACACATGGACTCCACCCAGGCGAGCTCTGTGCCGATCGCTGCCTCGAGGGTTCGACCCTCCAGTGATGCCGGGCCAAGTCCGAGTGCCGTACGGCGCGTCTCGGTCAAGGCGTCATGGGCGACCGTGCGGGCACTACTGATGAATATTGCGGCAGGTTCGCCATTGCGGTTCGCCCTGTCTGCCTCGTCGAGGTGCAGAAGCAACGATGCGAGCGACCTCCCGACTGTCTCGTGGACGTCCCGTACGGCCCGCTCTCGTTCTGCAGCCACGGCAGCCTCGCGAGTGCGGTCAGCAGCCTTCGCGTACAGTGTTGAATTCGCGAGCGCAATCGCCGCGTGGTGCGCGAAAAGTTCGACGAGTTTGGCATCTGTCGTCGTGAACACACGCCCAGGAGTGGCGCTGAAGATGACGCACGTTCCAATGATGCTGTCATCCCATTGAATAGGGACGCCGATGACAGCGCAGTGCAACCGTGGGTCATCCGGTGCAATGTGGCCGGCCCGCAGTACCGATGCGTACTCATCGAGGATGACAGTTCCACGACTATGGACGACTTCGCCAGTGACTCCCTCGTCGAGCGAAAATGTCTGCCCTTCGTGACAGCCGACCCCGAGGTCCACTTTTTTGGTGTACATTCCGCTGGCTTCGTCAACCAGCGAGATCGAGCCGCTCTCACAACCAAGGAGTGCGATCGCGTGACCCAGGATGCGCTCGAGGAGCGGCGCCAACTCGAAGCGTCCCGCAAGGTCGCGGGCGAGATCTGTCACGGTGTCGAGTTGTTCGCGCAACTCAGTTGAAGACTCGATTACGAGGTCCTCTGAAGCGTGCACATTACGTCCTCTCTGACGAAGGGCAAACAGCCGGACTAGTTTCGGGGACAACGTGCGTCACCGCTCCTGCATAGCTAAGCCAGTACCCAGTAAATCATGTTCGATGCTGGTTTTCCCTACGTCTTTTCCCTCGGCCTTTTCCCTACGTCGACGTCTGGGAATTCCTCCTGGTCTGGGCGCGGGGCGCATGGTTGCCGAGAAAGACTCGGTCGAGGCTCTTGTCGGCGAGCGTGGAGGCTTTGCCTGCGCATTGCACCCCGGTGACGTGGCACGACATTCAAGAAGAGACGGAACGTGGCAGGTGATGCGCAGTGGCCCACATCGGAATTCTGACCAGCGGAGATGACTGTCCCGCTGTGAACGCTGTCATCCGTACGTGCGCACTGTGCGATATCCGCCGAAACCGAAGGCGCTCAAAGACGTACTCACGCACTCGGCGAATGTCGCCCGCGGGTTGCGTACTTTTCGCAGGGCGGCCGCGTCAGGCCCGGAGGGTGATGGTCCCCTGGCAAAGCCGAGGGATGAGCCAAGGGGCGGTTTCGAGAGACACCCTCGGTTCAATCAGGAGAGCCTCCGAACACCGCTTTCTAACCAATGAGGGGAGGTCGTCCGCATGGACCGGCCGATGAACGTGGCGGAGGGGTATCCGCTGACCCGTGGCCGGTGGATACCCCTCCGCTGTGATGCCGAGTTATGTCATGCGCCTAGTGATGGGCCACGTACTTGACGGGTTCAGGCAAGCCTGCCTCTGCACGGATCTGACGCGACAGTCGCTCGACCGAGATAAGCGCGTACACGACGCTCTCCGCCGTGACCTCGAAGGACATGTTGTGAATGGTCTCGCCTTCTGCCGTGGCCGCTTCGGCGACGATGCGCAGTGTTTCCGCGTCGTCAACATCGATACCAACCTCAGTCAGGGTGGTCGGCAGTCCGACGCGGGTTGTGAACTCCACAAACGCCCGAATGTCGGCGAACGGTGCGCCCTCAAGGACGAGCTGCGTCACCGACCCAACATTCACCTTGTAGCCGTGCTGAACGCCCCTGGTTTGCGGTACGGCAGTGAGACCGTTGTGGATCGCGTGCGCTGCCGCCAGACCGCCGGACTCAAACCCGAGACCGGAGAGCAACGTGTTCGCCTCGATGACCTTCTCAAGAGCCGGTGTGACGACGTGATCGCGCACTGCGGCGATAGCCGGAATAGCGTTCTCCCACAAGACATCCCACGATAGGCGTGCGAGCGCCGTGCCGGTGAGGGTGGGAAGGTCTCCCGCGATCGTGTCGGAGAAAGACCCTGCGACAGCCTTCGCCTCGAGCCAGGTAGCGAGCGCATCACCGACGCCAGCGATAAGGAACTCAGCCGGGGCGTTCGCGACGATCTGCGTGTCCACGAGCACCAGGTCAGGGTTGCGAGGAAAGTAGAGATACTCAAGGAATGCGTGGTCCTCGGTGTAGATGACACCCAACGTCGAAGTCGGCGCGTCGACCGATGCTGTGGTCGGCACGGTCACCCAACGGATACCAGCGCTATGGCCAGCGGCCTTGGCCGTATCGTGGGTGCTTCCTCCACCGACAGAAACGGCGATGTCCGCATTGTGCTTCTTGAGGAGCTCTACGAAGCGCCCGATTTCCTTCGGGTGCGGAATACCGTTGAATTTCTCGCGGATAACGGGCAGTTTGGCGGCCTTCAGGCTGGCCGTGACGTCATCCTCAACGATATTCCAGACCATGTCGTCGCAAATCATGAGTGGACGTTTTCCGATTTGGGCAAGTTCCTCACCCAACCTCGATATCGCGCCCTTGCCCTGAACGTACCGACCTGGGCTGATAAATGTTTGCACGGTGCTTTGCGCCATAACAACAATCTCCTTTGATTTAATACTTCAGGTAGCGATTGGCGACCTTTAGCCGACGCTATGGCCGGCGCCACACCCGGAACAAGGGGGAATTCCTCGTTGTACGTGGGGAGTTTCCCCCGTCACCCCCCATGTGAGCCGCTGGCCCTTACGCGATCCTGAATTCTTCTCGAAGGTCACGTTCCATTGAGTGGATGCTCCTGTTGGTGTCCAGCGATTTTCTGCGCCGCACGTCTGGGCTCTCAGCCGACTGAAACTTGTGAAACTTATATCGCCGTCCCATTCACGCGGGATTCCCGGATGACCTGCCCGGACGCTAGAGCCCCCGAGGTGCGGCGGATTCCAGTGGTCGACGCGACAACGATTTGTGACTCTGGCCGTCTTCCAACCTACGGGTTTCGACACAGGAAGGTTTCGAGACACCGAGTGCCTTCTGGCTCAGTCGACGGCGCCGGACAGCGCTCGGAGATCGGTCACGACCTCTATCGACAGGGCATGACCGATCATGGAGCACTTTTGTGCGCTCGTGAGAACTCGAGATCGAGCCACCGCGGCATGGGCTCAGGAGCGCAAGCCCTCCTGCCACGTGATGAGGTTACCGAGCTTCGACACCAGGACGTCGTCGTGGAGTCCGTGCGCCTTGGCCCGCGCCTTGTGCAGCGTGGCGGTCGCGACAGCATGGTCGCCCGCGTCCGCCGCGATCTCCGCGTCGTCGAGGTAGGCCGCCAGCTGAGCGGAGAGCTGCGCGTACTTCATAGAGCCGTCCTTCAATCCCGCCAGAACTGCCTCGACCTCACCAAAAGTGACACAGTCGCCGCCACCGATGACGACACCGGCGGTCCATTCGATGCCGCCGAGAATATGAGCGAGGAACAGCGGATCGGAATAGTTCGCGTCGATGTGCCCAGCGCCTTCGTACCAGGAGCGACCGCCCTCGAAGTTCTGGCACCACGCGAGGGGGTGGTCGGCCCCCATCGCACCACTGCCCGGGTTGTACGTCGACTCGTCGAGAGTGATCAGCACGTGTACGTCTTCGCGGGGATTGGTCGTGAAGTTGTACCACTCGTCGAAGCGCACCCATTCAGCCGGCAGCATCGCGGTCGACGGATGAGTCGGGCTCTCGACGCGCATCGTAGCTGTCTGTTGTGCGGGGTGGCTGCGGAAGCGGGCGCCGCCTCCGGTGAGATCGCTGTACCAGGGCACCGTGTGCATCGAATCTGTCGCTGCGTGCAGACCGACAAAACCACCACCGCCTCGAATGTACCCCTGGAATGCCGACAACTCGACGTCATCGAGGAGCCGCGGACGGACCGGGTCAAGGTCGTTCGTACCGTCCACTGGTGAGGCAAAGATGATGGTCGCGTACTGCGAAAGGTCGTCGGCTGTGGTGAACGGAGTGGTGGAAAGAGTTCGGGTCGTCTGGCGCGGATCCCAGACGTCCACGGTGAACCCGTTCTCCTGACCAAGCTGGATGACTGCGAGCGTCGTGTCATCGATGTGCGAGTGTCTGTACCCGAGGGTGTCGCCGACGACCAGCACCTTGTACTCGTCGTCGGCATATGCCGGAGTAGCGCCGAGGCTGAGCATCAGCCCGACCGCCGCGATCCCGGTCACTAGGCGTTGAACATGCATCTTCATAGGTCTACTCCTCATTGAGTGCAACCTGACATGGTTGCTATCGGCACGCTATGCAATATGTTGCGCACAACGACATATGCCTTCGTCCGATAGCGTATGGAACCTCAAATCAGATGTCAACGCGATTGCGTCAATATCGCCTTCCCTCCCCGTCAAAAAAGCCGCTTGACACTCGACTAGGAGCGGTAGACCCGCTCGCGAAGCCCTCCTCTATCACTCGCGACTCGATCCGTCGCACCAGTCGGTATGCTCGCGGCTTGACCATGGAACTGCGCACCGTGTCAGCCGACGACTGGCGAGCCTTGCTGTCGAAGCAGCTCGCGGCGTTGACCAAGGCGCCGGGTACTTTCGGCTCACGCCTGCACGAGTGGGTAAACGCGCCGGGCGACCGCTGGGGTGAGGGCTTGTCCATCCCGGGTGCGATCGATCTGCTCGCCTTCGATGCCGACGGGGATGCTCCGGTCGTCGATCCATTCGTTTGAATGTCCGGATCCGGACAACGTTCGCCTTGCGGGCGGTCCTTGAGTACGTTATTGGCCAACCCTTGTCAGACGTGGTGCTTGGCGCAGTGGTGGGCTCGCACATTTGACATGACCCGGCACGATCTGCGGCACACCGCAGTGAGTCTGGCCTCTCGGCTGGCGCCAACGTGAAAGCTATCCAACGAATGCGTGGCCACGCGTCAGCAGAAATGACCCTCGACCGTGCGCGCCGGCAGTGCCTCCCGGTTGCCCTCCTGAAGCAACTTTCGAGCGCCTAAACGAAGCACAATCTGGCGGCCCTCACAAGTTATGACGGGCCGCTCTTCACTACGCTGATGCTCGTTTTTTCGCGCCGAAATTTTTTCAAATGTTGCCAAAGTGTGGGCAAAACGGCCATCCGGGCAAAACGAAACCCCCTACTCCCCAGTAAAACACTGGGAAGTAGGGGGTTTTTCGTGGCGGTACCGGTGGGATTTGAACCCACGGTGGAGTCTCCCCCACACGACTTTTCGAGAGTCGCACCTTCGGCCGCTCGGACACGGTACCGCCGTCGATTCTAGTAGAGACTCGGGGTCGACGCCAATCGGCCAATATGCAGCAGACACACGGATACCGCGGAGTAGCCTCGGCGGGTGACTTCACCGACTCCACGCATCCGTTCTGCCATCGCTACCGGAGTAGCCGTTGCTGCGACAGGTATCGTGCTCGCCACTACCCGTTTTCGCCGTGACCTCGAACAACAGAAGGTCATTCTCAACGAAACCCTTCCGGTGCACTCGGCATGGTGGCGCGACAACGCCAAACGCCCGGGCGAACTGCTCTACGTCGCGATCGGCGACAGTGCCGCCCAAGGAATCGGTGCCTCGAGCCCGAACAAGAGCTACGTCGGCGTTCTCGCCGATCACGTACGGCTGGCGACCGGACGAACGGTTCGCGTCGTGAACCTCAGCGTGTCGGGTGCCACGGTTGCTTTGGCCGTGCGCGATCAACTTCCGCGCTTCGACAACCTCAAGCCCGACCTCATCACGGTCGCGATCGGCGCCAACGACATCGCCCAATGGAATCCTGCGGCCTTTGAAACCGGCATTCGCTCCGTTTTCGACGCGTTGCCGCCGCACGCCCTCGTCGCCAACCTCCCCTGCTTTCACCTCCCGCACAACGAAATCAAGGTGGCGGTAGCCAACGAGATCATTCGCCGGATCGCCGCCGAGCACAAGCTGACGGTGGTTCCGCTGCACGCAACGACCAAACGGGCCGGCCTTCGCAGCATCTTGACCCACGTCGCCAAGGATCTCTTTCACCCCAACGACCGTGGATACCGGTCCTGGGCCGAGGCGTTCCTGCCGTCGATGAGCGCTGACATTGCGCAGCGTTTCTCAGCGGTCAGCCACACGTCAACCGAGGCCGACTAGAGCACGCACCGCGTGCGCGGTCGCCTGTCGGCGGCCGCGGCTAGGCTCGGAATATGGCAAAATCCGTCTCTTCCTTTCGCTGCTCTGAGTGCGGCTGGACCACTCTCAAATGGGCAGGTCGTTGCGGCGAATGCCAGCAGTGGGGCACCGTCGTCGACGCTGGCCAGACGGCCGGCATCACCCGCAAGCTCAAGGCCATCACGCTGGTCGGCGATGGCATCGCACGCCCCATCACCCATGTTGAAACGGATGCCGCCGCTCACTGGCCGACGGGTATCAACGAATTCGACCGGGTGCTCGGCGGTGGAATCGTGCCCGGGTCGGTGGTTCTGCTCAGCGGCGAGCCGGGCGTCGGCAAATCTACGCTGCTGCTCGAAGTCGCCTCCAAGGCAGCGGCGGCGAAGAGCCGCGTGCTCTACGTCAGCGCCGAAGAGTCAGTGAGCCAGGTGCGATTGCGCGCCGAACGCACCAACGCGCTCGAACCCGAACTGTACATCGCCGCCGAAACCGACCTCGGGGTCATTCTTGGGCAAATCGACGCGGTCAAGCCGGACCTCATCATCATCGACTCGGTGCAGACCGTGTCGAGTGCGCTCTCCGACGGTTCGCCGGGCATGCCCAGCCAGGTGCGAGAGGTGGCCTCCACCCTGATTCGGGTCGCCAAAGACCGCAACCTGCCAGTGTTACTGGTCGGTCACGTCACCAAAGACGGCTCGATCGCCGGGCCGCGGGTGCTTGAGCACCTGGTCGATGTGGTCTGCCAGTTCGAGGGGGACCGCCAAACGTCACTGCGATTCATTCGGGCGTTGAAAAATAGGTTCGGACCGACCGACGAGGTCGGCTGCTTCGAGATGACCGGTGATGGCATCGCCGAGGTCCCCGACCCAAGTGGGTTGTTCCTGAGCCGAGCCACCGAGCCGGTCGATGGCACCTGTGTCACGGTTGCTCTGGAGGGCCGCCGTGCCATGCCGGTCGAAGTGCAGGCGCTCGTCACCGACACCCAGGCTCCGAACCCGCGCCGCGTCACGAGCGGCGTCGATTCAGCCCGCGTCGCCATGTTGCTCGCGGTGTTGCAGGAGCGCGCGGGCATGAATCTGTCGACCAAAGATGTCTACGTGTCGACGGTCGGCGGCATCCGGCTGAATGAGCCGGCCGCCGATCTCGCAATTGCGCTGGCCATCGCCTCGGCGTTCACCGGTCTTGCAGTGGCGCACAACGTGGTCGCGTTCGGCGAAATCAGCCTGGCCGGCGAGGTACGAGGCGCACTCATGTCGAAACAACGCGTGAACGAGGCCATACGCCTGGGGTTCACCACCCAGATCGACGCCGCCTGCGGCTCGATCCATGCGGCGGTTGCCCTCGCGCTCGGCACCACCCGCAATCCACGCGACGCCGAACTCGATCGGGCGTGGGGATAGGCCAGCGCGGTTCAGCGGTTCGGTAACCCACGGAACGTGCAAAACGCGCGAGACAGTCGAGCGTTAGGCACGTGCCGTTATTCGTCGTCGCTGCGGCCGAGCTGCGGGCTCAGTACCTTCAGGAGGTCAGCTGGAGCGGCCTGCATGACATTCGGCCCGGCGATGTCGAAGAAGACCATTTCCAGCGTCGCGGCATGCACGGTGAGAAACTCCCGCAGCCACTGGCCATCGCAGACCATGACCTGCGGGTTGATGTCGTTGGGAACCACACGCACGTAATTCTCCGCCGCGGAGAAGAGCAGCAGCATGCGCTTGTCGGAGCCTTCGCGGCCAAAAACCCGCACCTGTGCCGCCTCGCCGTTGACGACGAGTTGAGGCACGATCATATAGTCGTTGCGCAGCGCATAGGCGACGGCGACGACGTCCTGCGCCGCCAGTGCGGCGGCAAGAGCCTCGGAACGGGTGTTGGCAGTCGTATCGGTCACCCATTCATTCAATCAGGCGTGGCCGTGCGTGCCCAACTGGCAGCGCACGCCACGAGCGAACGGATTCACAAGCCCCGGCACCAACAGAAGGTATGCACTGCCGATAGATTTTGCGACGCCCCGTAATTTCGACATGAACGCATCGAAGCGGCTCAATTCCGCCGGTCATACGGACCGTTCTTCGGGACCGGTCCCTAATTCAAAATCATGAGAGCCGGGGTGGCCGCCTTGATGCCGTCCACGGTCACGTGCAGGTAATAGGACGCTCCGCCGGCCGGAACCGCAGTGCGGGTGGCGGCTTCACAGGTATCAATGGCCGAGCGGGTGCGATCCCACGTGATCGGCGTAGCGAGTGGCATGACAACCCCGGGCTTGAGGGTCACCTGGGCGTCGATCGGGTTGGTCTGGCAGTCGGTCGAGGTCCAGTACACGTCCGTCCCGCTCATCACGGTGAACACCTGCCTGGCGTTACCGGCATTGATCACACAGTCGGTTGTTCCGATGTTGGTCAGGCCGAGCGACAGCTGCGGCAGGACGTCGGCCGCGTAATTCGTCGCGTCGGTGATGGCCGCGACCTCTACCGCAGATGGGTCGCAGGCAGCGCCGTCGACAGCGGTGGCCGTCTCGGGAATCGTGCTGGCGGCATCCGTCGGTGCGGCCGACTCGGTCACGGCGGCCGCGGGTGATTTCGAGTTTTCCGCGTCGCCCTTGCTGGCTCCCGGTCGCACGATGATGAGGAAGAGAATGACGAGCACGGCGAGAAGCCCGAGCCCTACTACGAAACGCCGGCGCCGGTACACCTTGCTGGACTGGCGGCCGACCGATTGCTTGATCGTCGACATGCCCCAAGGTTATTGAAGACGGTGCCAGAAGCCGGTAATGGTGTGCGTGTCGGCAGCAATTGGTGCTGGAAGAATCGAGAGCCCGCCCGCAACCGAAACGGTGCGGACGGGCTCGCGCAACCGCAGGGCTAGCGGGGTCCGTTCTGCAGCGGCTTCCGGGGGTGGTCGATTTTGACATCGGTCCAACCGATCACGTCACCGCTCTCATTCTGCGCAGAGACCCTGTACCGGCCGTGCTTGAGGTCGTCGGCGAGAGTGACGCTCACAGTGCCCTTGGCGCTCACGAGCAACCAACCACCGACGTTGTCGGCTTTCTTCTTGGAGTAGGCCCACACCGATACATAGTCTCCGGCGTGCTCCATCCCGACCTCGACTACAGCCCTGTCACTGGCCCGATAGGAATTCTGGTCGGTATCGATCGCGTTCTTGAGCTTCTTCGTCAGCTCTTTCACTGAGGCAGCGGCAGGCGCCTCGCCCGGTTCGGCATTGACGGCCACCGCGACGGCCAGGCGTACGATGGTGCCCGATTCGACGGCCGTCATCTCCAGCACGCTGTTTTCGATCGCGTCGGCCGGTACCGTAACGGTCACGGTGGCCGTACCCGTCGAATCAACGGATGCCGTACCCACGTCGGTACCCGACCACTTCAGAGCGAGTTGCGTGTTTTTCGGGGCGCCGAGCGAGGTGAGGTTGAGACTTCCGACCGTGAGGGTGAGGGCGTCACCCGGGTTGACCGCTGCCGTGGGTGCCCCGGTGATCGAGGCCTGGTTGGCCTTGAATGACGGTGACAGCGGGCTGTTCTGCTGGATGTAAGAAATCCAGGCGTCCCGGTCGACGAGGCCGGAGTCGCGGGTATCCGTTCCATTCGTGAACTCGCGAAAATTGTCGCCGCCGGTGAGGAGAAAGTTGAACGAACCGATGCGGTAGGACTGTGCCGGGTCGAGCTGTGTCCCGTCGATCCAGATGCCCGTCACACGATCACCCGCGGCACGAGCGGCATCGAAGGTGTAATTCACGTTGTCACTCAGGCCGAGTTGCAGGAACGGACGGCTCGGAATCGTGCCATCGGCGTTGGTCTGCCACTGCTGTTCGAGAACGGACTTGAACTGTGCGCCGGTGAGACTTGTCGTCCACAGGTTGTTCAGGAACGGCAGCACCGCGTTCGCCTCGGCATACGTCACGACACCGTCGGGAGCGAGCGAGAGGTCGGCACGGATACCACCAGGGTTGACGATGCCGATCTCGGCGCCGCCGATGGCAGGGTCAGCCAGGGATGCGCGCAGCGAGTTGGCGACGAGGGAGCCCAGGGAAGAGGGAGCCATGCGATTTTCGGCGCACGGGGCGACTCCGCCGACGCAGGCCCGGGTGATGTCGGCGGTGATCGATCCCACGGGCACGTTGCCCTGGATCGCCGCCTCCGCCAGCGCGGCATTCGTTATCGCCTGCACTGCGGCAACGCGAGGATAGCCGTCCGCGAGGTCGGCATCGGCTGCGGTGGAGCGGGCTACGTTGCGGTTGGTCACGGTGGTCGTGTCACCTGAGGTGATGTCGTAGCTGAGCACGACCTGCCCGATGTTCTCGCCGTAGCTGCCGGTCTGAAGCACGGGGCGAGTCACGCCCGCGGCCGCGCCGGGGACCTGTGCGTTCCACGCGTACTGCTTGTGCGTGTGGCCGGTGAAGATCGCGTCGACCGCGGCCGACGTGTCATTCACGATGTTCGCAAAGGCTCCGCCAGCAGCGAGTTCCTGCTCGAGCGTTGCACCGTCTGGTATTCCCGCGCCGGCGCCCTCGTGGTATTCGGCGATCAGCACATCCGCTTCGCCGTTGGACGGGTCACCATCGGTCAGTTGGGATGCCACTCGGTTGACAGCCGCGACCGGGTCGCCGAAGCTCAGGGTGGCGATTCCGTTGGGTGACACGAGCGCGGGGGTCTCTTCGGTGACCGCGCCGATTACACCCACGGTGATGCCGGCCACGTCGAGCAGGGCGTATTCCTTCATCGCGGGCGTTTCCGTGCCGACGTTGTAAACGTTCGCTCCGAGATAGTCGAAGTCGGCCGCGTCGGCCACCCGCCCGGTCAGGTCACCGAAGCCCTGGTCGAACTCGTGGTTGCCCACACCGGAAGCGGCGAGGTCGAGGGCGTTGAGCACGTCAATGGTGGGGCGGTCATTTTGCGACGCCGATGCGAACAACGAGGCGCCGATGTTGTCGCCGTTCGACAGGAACAGCGAGTTCGCGTCGCCGTACTCGGCGCGAAGCTGTTCGACGGTTCCCGCGAACTTGACGGTGTTCGCGTCAATGCGTCCGTGGAAATCGTTGATGTTGAGCAGGTTGAGTTCGACAGCAGTCGGTGACGTGAGGTTGAGACCAAGCACAACCGGGTCGTGATCCGAGGAGCGGAACGCGTCGGCGACGTAGAAGTCGGTCACGTTGTTGTTGTACCGGCTGTACTCGAGGGCGACGGATTCTACCGAGTTGATGTTCCAAACATCGACGGCGTTCACCGCGGCATCCGCTTCAGGCGAGGCGAAGACGTGGTCGAGCGAGCCAACCGTGCCGCCGAAAGCATAGGTGTACTCGCCGCTGTTGTCGCCCTGATTGATATAGCCGGCCTCCAGCAGTACCCGAATCGGGTCTTCCATGTCGTAGGCGTTGAAGTCTCCGGTGAGAAAGACTCGGTCGATGCCGGAATCGGTCTTGACCTTGTCGGCGAAGGCCACGAGCGCGCGGGCCTGCTCGATGCGGGTCGGGTTGGATGCTCCCTGGCCGTCACCTTGGTCGGCGTTGTCCCCGGTGCCCGACCCCTTTGATTTGAAGTGGTTGACGATGGCCAGGAAGCTGCTCTCGTCATCGCCGATCAGCTGAAATGCCTGGGCCAGCGGTTCTCGCGCACGACCATTGAAGGCGACGGACTCGGTCAGGATGACCGAATCCCCCACCGTTTCGACGACAGCCGGCTTGTAGATGAACGCGGTGCGAATGACATCTTCGCTCGCTGGAAGTGCGGTCGGTGAAGCCACGAACGCCCACACGTCGCTACCCGCTGAAGCGTTCAGCGCCGCGGTCAGGTTCGCGAGGGCATCGTCGCGATCCTTGCCGAACGCGGCCGAGTTCTCGATCTCTTCAAGCGACACCACGTCGGCGTCGAGAGCGTTGATGGCCGAGACGATCTTGGCCTGCTGGCGTTCGAAACTGATCTGGGTCGCGGCGCCGCGGGCGTCGCATCCGCCGCTCACCGTGGTCGGCACGCCGGCCCGGTCGTTGTAATACCGGCAGCCGTCGAGCGTGTCTCCCGTGGTGGAGAAATAGTTCAGAACGTTGAAACTGGCCAAGCGGATGTCCCCACCCACGTCTTTCGGCGCGTTCGTGCGGGTATCGGCAAAGGCCACCGGCTGCACGGTCGCGGCGTTGGCCGGGACGAGAGCCGTGGTCGGCTGAAACTTCCAGGCGTCATTGCGAAAGTCGAAGACGACCGGAGACCGGAACGACACCGCAGCGCCGATGCGCACCGGAGCGGTCGTCGACAGGTACGGAACCGGGCTGCCCTGGTTGGCGGCGGCGAGGTAGTTGGTGGTAGCCCCGTCGTCGAGCGTGACCGCGCGGCCGGCGTTCTCCGCGAGCGCTGTTTGGTATTGGGCTGATCCGGGCAGTGCGGTCACGCTCGGATTGACCAGCGGCGTCGTTCCGGTGGCGAGTCCGATCTCGGCGTACTGGTTGGTCCGGTAATTATTGGTGACGGTGAAGTCGCCCTGCGGCGCAAGCAGCATACCCTCAAGGGTTTCCCGCTGTTGCGTGTTGGTCGGCAACGAGACCGCGGCGGGTGTCACGGCCACAGCGCTGCCGGTGAGCTGGGTGACATCGCTAACGGTGCCGAAGGTGACCTCGGTCATGCCGAAGAACTCTACGACGGTGCCCACTACTTGCACGTAGTCACCGATCTGAACCTTGGCTTGTGCCGATTTCGAGTACGCGAAGACACCGTGCGAAGCAGTGTGACTGGCGAGGTCCAGATCACCACCGGTACCAGCGGTCTGCAGGTAGAACCCGTCGAAGCCTCCGGTCGCGTAGGCGGCCGTGACCACACCGGAGGTCTTGACGACGGTTCCGGCGAGCGGGCTCGTGTCGGTCGTGCCCTGGATCGCGTCGATCGCTGTCAGGGCGTCGGGCACCGGGGTCGGGTCGGGGTCTGGCCCCGGTTCAACCGGGGTTCCCGTGTCACCGGCCGTGTTCGTCGGTGTGGGCGCGTTCAAGCGGAAATCAGCGGCGTTCGCGTCGGTGTCGACAAACGTCGTGCGATTCACCGAGGTGGTGACGGATGCTGCGGCTGCGGCCGTTCCCTCAAACGTGTTTGAGGTTCCGTAGCCGATCAGGTCGAGAATTTGCGCCTGGCCGGTGAGCGAACCCGTGGCGGGGGTATTTAGCGCCGTGGACTGGTTGGCGAAGAAGATCGTGCCGCCGGCGCCGGCGAACGAGGCGCCGATGGAGGCATCCGGCGTCGGCAGTACGGCACCGTTGGCGGCGTTCGAGCTGCCCTGCACGAGATAGTAGCCGCCAGCCGCGATCGTGCCGGTCAGGGCAACGACCCCGGTTGGGTTCGATGATCCGCCGGCCGAGCGGTATTGAATCGAGGTGCCGACGAGGGACACATCGGCGTCAGTCGGATTGTAAAGCTCGACGAACTTGTTCAGGTAGGTCGCGCCCGAGCTTCCCCCGTTCAGGTACGCCTCATTGATGACGACTCCGGTACCGGCGGTATTGGCGTTGGCCGGTATGGCAATGATCGGAGCGGCCGCGAGGCTCACCCCGAGAAGCGTGGCGAAAACCAACTTGGAGCGGCGGCGAACGGCGGATGACATGGATCTCCTCATTCATAGGTCGTGTCATCGCACCCGGGGCCGTGCGATCGAAAGATCTCCCGGCCCATGGAGTGGCGGGTGCAATTAAGCGCAGCCTAGCGACGGCCTATGTCCGGGGGGTAAACACCGCTTACTTTGCTCGTATGAGCACCGTTTAATGCCCGATTCGACCGCTCCGGCTCAAATCCGTCAGTTCAGACGCTTCACCATGCGGGTGTTGCCGAGAGTGTTCGGCTTCACCCGGGCCAGGTCGAGAAACTCGGCCACCCCCTCATCGGGCGAGCGCACGAGCTCGGCGTAGACGGCCGGGTCGACGGTTTCGGTGCCCATGTCACTAAACCCGTTGCGAGCGAAGAAGCCCACCTCGAAGGTGAGGCAGAACAGTCGACTGAGGCCGAGGCCTTGGGCATCCGCTTCGAGGCGTTGCATTATCGCGTAGCCGACGCCGCGACCGAGCCATTTCGCGTCGACGGCAAGGGTGCGCACCTCGCCGAGATCCTCCCACATGACGTGGAGGGCGCCGCAGCCGATCAGAGCGCCGGAAGCATCAACGGCCACCCGAAATTCCTGCACCGCCTCGTAGAACACGACACGATCCTTGCCGAGCAGAATGCGCTGCTGCACGAGCGGTTCAACGAGAGCTTCGATGCCGGGCACGTCACTCGTGCGAGCGCGGCGCACCGTGTATCCCGTTTCCAAATTCACTCTTCCATTCTATTGATCCCCCTTCCACCGACTCTCCCCGCGCGTAACTCCTGCAATTCGTGTTCGGTTCGACCGGCAACCCTTGGAAAAACGCGAAACTTGACTCGATGCTCCACAATTTGCAGGAGTTGTGCGCACGCAGGACCGCCCCGGGCACAGAAAAGGCCCGGCAGACGAATCTGCCGGGCCTTTCTCTTCGAAACCTCTAGTCGCTGGTGATGGCCAGGTCGGGGGTGGCCGGACCGGTGCCGATCGCGGCGGACGTGTTCACTCCGACGCCGACCGGGTCAACCCTGGTCGTCGTGGTGAAGACGTACGCGCCATCGACGTAATCCACGTGCACGTGGTCACCGGCATTGAGCTCGCCCTGCAGGATCTTCTCCGACAGTCGATCCTCCACCTCGCGCTGGATCGCACGACGCAGCGGCCGAGCACCGAGCGTTGGGTCGAAACCAACCTCGATCAGGTGTTCTTTCGCCGGAACGGTGACCTCGACGGTCATGTCACGGTCGAGCAGACGCACACCAAGACGTTTGATGAACAGGTCGACGATCTGCAGCAACTCGGGCTTGGTCAGCTGCGGGAACACGATGATCTCGTCCACGCGGTTCAGGAACTCGGGCTTGAAGTGCTTCTTCAGCTCATCCTTCACCTTGCCGGCCATACGCTCATACCCGGTGGTGCTGTCGCCTTCCAGCTGGAAGCCGACCGGTCCGCCCGAGATGTCCTTGGTACCGAGGTTGGTGGTCATGATGATGACGGTGTTCTTGAAGTCGACCACGCGACCCTGGCCATCCGTCAACCGGCCCTCTTCCAGAATCTGAAGCAGGGAGTTGAAGATGTCGGGGTGAGCTTTCTCGATTTCGTCGAACAGCACCACGGAGAACGGCTTGCGGCGCACCTTCTCGGTGAGCTGACCACCCTCTTCGAAGCCGACGAACCCGGGAGGCGCACCGAACAGGCGCGATACGGTGTGCTTCTCGCCGTACTCACTCATGTCGAGCGAGATCATGGCGGCCTCGTCGTCGAACAGGAACTCGGCGAGCGCCTTGGCGAGCTCGGTCTTGCCGACGCCGGTGGGGCCGGCGAAGACGAACGAACCGGAGGGACGCTTCGGGTCTTTCAGGCCGGCCCGGGTGCGACGGATGGTCTTGGCGAGCGCCGAGATGGCCTCTTCCTGACCGATGACGCGCTGGTGCAGTGCCTTTTCCATGAAGACCAGCCGCGAGGATTCTTCCTCGGTGAGCTTGAACACGGGAATACCGGTGGCCTGGGCCAGAACTTCGGCGATCAGGCCTTCGTCGACGACCGCGGTGGTCTTGACGTCGCCGGACTTCCACTTCTTCTCGAGGCGAAGACGCTCGCCGAGGAGGTTTTTCTCCTCGTCGCGCAGGCCGGCGGCCTTCTCGAAGTCCTGCTCTTCAATGGCGAGTTCCTTGGCGGCGCGCACCACGGCGATCTTTTCGTCGAATTCGCGCAGCTCCGGTGGGCTCGAGAGGATCGACAGGCGCAGGCGGGCGCCAGCCTCGTCGATCAGGTCGATGGCCTTGTCGGGCAGGAACCGGTCGGAGACGTAACGGTCGGCGAGGTTCGCCGCGGCCACGAGTGCACCGTCGGTGATAGACACCTTGTGGTGCGCCTCGTAACGGTCGCGCAGTCCCTTGAGGATGTTGATCGTGTGCGGTAGCGACGGCTCATCCACCTGAATCGACTGGAAGCGGCGCTCGAGGGCGGCATCTTTCTCGAAGTGCTTACGGTACTCATCGAGGGTGGTCGCACCGATGGTCTGCAACTCACCACGGGCGAGGAGCGGCTTCAAGATCGACGCGGCATCGATGGCGCCCTCGGCGGCACCGGCACCGACCAGGGTGTGGATCTCGTCGATGAAGACGATGATGTCGCCGCGGGTGCGAATCTCCTTGGTGACCTTTTTCAGGCGCTCTTCGAAGTCACCGCGGTAGCGGCTGCCGGCGATGAGCGAGCCGAGGTCGAGCGAGTAGAGCTGCTTGTCCTTGAGCGTCTCGGGCACATCTCCCTTGACAATCGCTTGGGCGAGGCCCTCGACGACGGCGGTCTTACCGACGCCAGGCTCACCGATCAATACGGGGTTGTTCTTGGTGCGACGCGAGAGGATCTGCATGACCCGCTCGATTTCTTTCTCGCGCCCGATGACCGGGTCGAGTTTGTTGTCGCGGGCCATCTGGGTGAGGTTGCGACCGAACTGGTCGAGCACCTGGCTGCCGGCCGTGTTGGCCGCCTGCTCATTGGCACCGACCTGCACCTGCTCCTTCCCCTGATAACCGGAGAGGAGCTGGATGACCTGCTGGCGCACGCGGTTGAGGTCGGCGCCGAGCTTCACGAGAACCTGAGCGGCGACGCCCTCACCCTCGCGAATGAGGCCGAGCAGAATGTGCTCGGTACCGATGTAGTTGTGGCCGAGCTGCAGCGCTTCGCGCAGGCTCAACTCGAGAACCTTCTTCGCCCGCGGCGTGAAGGGGATGTGGCCGGTGGGCTGCTGCTGCCCCTGGCCGATGATGTCCTGAACCTGCTCGCGCACGGCGTCCAGCGAGATACCGAGGCTCTCCAGAGCCTTGGCGGCGACGCCTTCACCCTCGTGAATCAGCCCGAGCAGAATGTGCTCGGTACCGATGTAGTTGTGGTTGAGCATCTTGGCCTCTTCCTGGGCCAAAACGACGACGCGACGAGCTCGGTCGGTAAATCTTTCAAACATGTGATCGCTCCCTTGGCGCCAGGGCAGTTGGTGCCGTTACATTGAGAGTAGCCAGCCTGCGCCGCTTCCGGGCGTTTGTTCGCCCTAGGCGTGACGGTTGCTATGCGTCGCCCCTCCGCGCAGCAACCGTCACGCCTGTTTTAGTGCTCGCGTGACGGTTGCTGTGCGCCGCCCCTCCGCCCAGCATCCGTGGCCCTCGCCGGCAGGTCATCATTGCACCGCGGAGGTCAGCCTGGCGAGGTTGTCGAGAATGGTGGAGCGCAGCGGCTGTTTGCGCCATTCTTCCAGGGTCAGCTCGCGACTGTTCGAGCGGTTCTCGTCTTCCATGGCACGCAGGTTGCGCACAAATGACCGCCCGCGCACCATGAGCGACACCTCCATGTTCAGGCTGAACGAGCGCTGGTCCATATTGCTCGACCCGACAACGGCGACCTCATCGTCGATGGTGAAATGCTTGGCGTGCAGAATATAGGGCGCCTTGTACATGTAGATGTGCACTCCCGCGGTCAGCAACTCCTCGTAGTAGGAGCGTTGGGCGTGGTAGACGACGGCCTGATCACCGATCTCCGACACGATCAACTCCACGTGAAGACCCCGCTGAACGGCGGTCGTGATGGCGTACATGATCGATTCGTCCGGCACGAAGTACGGGCTCGTGATGATGATGCGATCCTGCGCGTAATAAAGCAGCGCAAGGAACAGTCGCAGGTTGTTCTCGCCCTTGAACCCAGGGCCGCTCGGTACGACCTGGCAGTCGAGCGCATCCGTGACCGGCCGCGGATGCACCGGCTCGATGTCGCGGGTGAGCAGCTCGTTGGTTTCGCTGTACCAGTCGGTGATGAAGATGGCATTGAGCCCCGACACGATCGGGCCCTCCAGGCGGGTCATGAAGTCCTTCCACTGCAAACCGCGACGAATATTGCCTCTCATGTTGTAGCTGCGGTCGATAATGTTCTGCGATCCCATGAACCCGATCAGGCCATCGACGATGAGCAGTTTGCGGTGGTTGCGCAGGTCGGGCCGTTGCCATTTGCCCTTGAACGGTTGCACCGGCAGCATGAGCTCCCACTGGATTCCGGCATCCGTCAATCGTTTCTTGGTTTGGCGAAAACCGGGCTTGCGCATGGACTGGATATGGTCCATGAGCACGCGCACGCTCACACCGCGCTTGTGCGCATTCTCGAGGGCATCGAAGAAGGGGGCGGTGGTGTGGTCGAGCGAGAGAATGTAGAACTCGACGTGCACGTATTTTTGGGCCCGGTCGATGTCGGCGATCATGGTGTCGAAGGCCACTTGATATTCGCCGATCAGGCTCGCTGTATTGTCGCCGACCAGGGGCATCGCTCCGAGGTTGCGGTTGAGCTCGACGACTGATTCCAGCCAGCTCGGCCACGGGTGGTCGTGCTGGACGCGCTCCATGCCCTCGGTGCTGTCCAGGATGAACTGGTTGATCTCTTCCTGCATGGCGAGGCGTTTTCGGGGCAGAACGCGGTAGCCGATCAGCAAAAAAAGCAATACGCCTATGTACGGAATGAAAAAGATGGTCAGCAACCAGGCCATGCCCGACATGGGACGGCGGTTGCGCGGAACCACGATGATGGCCACGACACGAACGGAAAAATCAACGATCAAGGCCAGCAGAACGGTGATGGTCAGGCCGTCGATGCCGAGCATCGGTATTTAGGTGACCGGTTTGTCGAGACCGAGTCGGGCGCGTTCTTCGGCTTCGATTTGGGCGTACACCTTACGTTCGGTGCGATCGGCGCGCAGGATTGAGCGCAGCATCAACCAAAACATCACGGCAAGCGCAATAGTGGGCACGACCGAAAATACCGCGTTACCCCAAAAGTTCTCAATCACGCTCTTACTTTACGCGCAAAGGCTGGGAGGGCAGCTATTTGCCGAGCAGACCGACGATGCCGCTACCTAAGTAGTAGACCCCGACGCCGCCGATGATTACCCAGATGGCGATGCGATTCATGGATGGCGGCTTGCGCCCACCCTTGTCGGGTGTCAACTGATCGTCCGGCAGATAGCTCATTATTTCACCAGGGGGAAGAGGATCGTTTCACGGATGCCGAGGCCGGTCAGCGCCATGAGCATGCGGTCGATGCCCATCCCCATACCCCCGGTTGGCGGCATGCCGTATTCGAGCGCGCGCAGAAATTCTTCGTCGAGGCGCATGGCCTCCGGGTCTCCCCCGGCGGCCAGGCTCGCCTGTTCGATGAAGCGTTCACGCTGCACAACCGGGTCCACCAGTTCGGAGTAGCCGGTCGCCAGTTCAAATCCGCGCACGTAGAGGTCCCACTTCTCGACCACGCCGGCCATAGTGCGGTGCCCGCGCACGAGCGGGCTGGTGTCGATGGGAAAGTCCAAGACGAAGGTCGGGCGCACCAGATCGCCCTTGACGAAGTGCTCCCACAGCTCTTCGACGTACTTGCCGTGAATGGGGTGGTCGATCTCGATGCCTTCGCGTGCGGCGAGCCGGGCCAGGTCGGCGAGGGGCGTTTCGGGCGTGATCATGATGCCGGCTGCTGCCGACAGGCTGTCGTACATGCCGATGCGGTCCCAGTCACCACCGAGGTCGAACAGGGTGCCGTCGGCCCAGGTCACCACGTGCGAACCGGCGATCGCGAACGCGGCATCCTGGATCAGCTTCTGGGTGAGATCGGCGATGGAATTGTAATCGCCGTACGCCTCATACGCTTCGAGCATCGCGAACTCGGGCGAGTGGGTGGAGTCGGCGCCCTCGTTGCGGAAGTTGCGGTTGATCTCGTAGACCCGGTCGATGCCGCCGACGACCGCGCGCTTCAAGAACAGTTCGGGGGCGATCCGCAAAAAAAGTTCGGTGTCGAAGGCGTTGCTGTGCGTTTGGAATGGCCGAGCGGATGCCCCGCCATGCATTGTTTGCAACATCGGGGTCTCGATTTCGATGAACTCAAGGTCGGTGAACGTCTTGCGCAGGCTCGCCACCGCCTTGGATCGGGACAATACGTTGGTGCGGGCCTGTTCCCGGCTGATCAGATCGAGGTAGCGGCTACGCACCCGGGTCTCTTCGCTGAGTTCGGAGTGCAGGTTGGGCAGCGGCAGCAGCGCCTTCGCCGCGACTTGCCAATCGGAGACCATGATCGACAGCTCGCCGCGACGGCTCGAGATTACTTCGCCGCTGACGAACAGGTGATCGCCGAGGTCGACGAGGTCTTTCCAGGCGGCGAGGGATTCATCGCCGACGGCGGCGAGTGAGACCATGGCCTGGATGCGGGTGCCGTCGCCGCTCTGCAGGCTCGCGAAGCAGAGCTTGCCGGTGTTGCGCAGGTGCACGATGCGGCCGGCCAGGCCGACGGTGACACCGGTGGTGGCATCCGCTTCGAGCTGGCCGAATTCAGCGCGCACGGCCGGAATGGTGTGGGTGACCGGAACCGACACCGGGTAGGCGCCGCCGGCCGGGCTCGCGGCGGCCGCGTTCAGGCGGTCGCGTTTGCCGAGGCGCACGGCCTTCTGCTCGTTCATCTCCGCGTCGGAGAAGCCTTCGTCGTTCGAGGCTGGCGTGGGGTTCTGGCTCATGCGGTTCTCCGTTGGTGCTGTTGTTTCACAAAAAAAGCGGATGCTGCGACTCACCCCAGGTTGAGCGACACGTTGTCGATCAACCGGGTCCTGCCGACGCGTGCGGCCACGAGCAACCGCGCCGGCCCGCGATAATCATCGTGCACGGCCAGCAGGGTGTCCGGGTGCACGATCACGAGATAGTCCAGTTTAACCAACGGCTGGGCGGCAATGCGTGCGTGCGCAGCGACGAGGGCAGCGGCGGGGCCGGCCTCTGCCGCTTCCACTGCGGCGGTGAGCGCGGCGAACAGGGCCTGCGCGGCCGTGTGCTGCGCCTCGTCGAGGTAGCGATTACGACTGGACAGTGCCAGCCCGCCCGGCTCCCGCACGGTCTCGACGACCTCGATGGCGCTACGCACGCTGAGCTCGTCGACCAAGCGCTGCACGAGAAAAGCCTGCTGGCCGTCTTTCTGGCCGAAAACTGCGACATCCGGGGTCACGATGCCCAGCAATTTCGCCACAACGGTGAGCATGCCGTCGAAGTGTCCTGGTCGCGCGGCGCCCTCATAGAGTGCGCCGACTGGGCCGGCGGTGACGCGGATGCCGCTCCCCCCGCCCGGAAACATCTCGCGGGCACTCGGCGCGAACACAAACGAGACGTTCTCCGCTCCGAGGGCGGCGAGGTCAGCGTCGAGCGTGCGCGGGTAACTGTCGAGGTCTTCGCCGGCGCCGAACTGCAGCGGGTTGACGAAAATCGACACCACCACGATGCCGCCCAGTGCGTGCGCTCGTCGCACCAGCGCGAGATGGCCGGCGTGCAGGGCGCCCATTGTCGGCACGAGCACGATGCGCGTATCGCCACCGGTCAGCGCAGCGCTGTCGCGGGCCCGCCCCAGACGGTCCTGTAGTTCGGCGATGGTATTCACTACTTGGATGGTGCTCATTCGACCTCCCGGTCGTCGTCAAGCGGACGCTGCCGCTGCTCTATTTCGTCGAACCCGGCGAGGTCCAGCCGTTTTGGGCTCGTGCGCGCAAGAGCGTTTTCCATCGCGGAGCGCAGAAGCGGGCCAAGAATAGCCCCCGGATGTTCCAGACCGATCCCGGCGAGCAGGTGCGTGGCCTGCTCGACGATCGAGGTGGAGAAGGCGGTCGCGATCTGGATGGCTTCGGCGTAGCTGGCCCGGTCGGCCTCGGCGACGATGAGCGGTTCGCCGCCCATCTCCACGGCGAGCGCCTGCCCGATCGGCAGCACCGGGCCGGGGGCGGTCACGGCGAAGTAGCTGTCGGCGAGTCGGGCCAGGTCGAGGCTGGTACCAGTGAACGCCATGGCCGGGTGGATGGCCAACGGAATAGCGCCGGCGGCCTGCGCTGGCGCGAGCACCGTGGTGCCGTAGCGAGCGGAGGTGTGCAGCACCAGCTGCCCGGGCTGCCAGGTATTTGTTACCGCGAGCCCCTTCACGAGGCTATCCAGCTGGGCGTCGGGCACGGCAATAATGACCAGTTCGCTGCGTTCGACGACTTCGGGCACCGTCAGGATCGGCACGAGCGGCAAGATGGCTTCGGCCCGATCACGGCTGGCCTGCGAGATCGCGGAGATGCCGACGATCGCGTGGCCTGCACCCGCGAGCGCGGCGCCGAGAATGGGGCCGACGTGGCCGGCGCCGATGATTCCGACGCCGAGGCGTCCCGGTTTGGAATTCATTCCGCTGCTTTCTGCGTTGGTGGGGTGGTGCGGCTCCAGTGGTGGCTGGTGTCGGCGAGCGCCGATCGGACCGCCCCGGTGGACATCCACTCGAACAGCACGAGGGCTTCATCGACGTCGATGACGCTGAGTGAGGCGGTGACCGGGCCGGCGACCGTATGCAGGGCAGCCGACGCGAGGCGCAGGCGACGACGAATCGCACCCTGGCTGATGCGCACTCCCTGCATTCTGGCCAGGGGCACCAGAATGAGGTCGCGCGAGAGTACGCCGCGCCGGATCAGGGCGACGCTGCCCGAGACCGCCCAGCCGGTGCGCCACCAGGAGAACGGGCGCAGCCACACGGCCCGGGCGGGCGCATTGCTGTAGAAATCGGCCACACCGGCGTCACGCTTGCGGCCGCCGAGCATGCCGTTTTCGATCAGGGCACGATGGGTGTCCGTGTCAAAGCCGGGCAGCGCGAGTTGCAGTACCTTTTCAACGTCGGCCAGGGTCCCGACCGGCAGTAGCGTGGTTCCCGTCACCGCGGTCGAGCTGCGACCGGAGGCCTGCCCGGCTGTGTTGATGTTGATCTGCCACCAGCCGAACCGACGCCAGAGGATGGGCTGCGACACCTCGATAGCGTGGATACGCCCCGGAGGCAGGGTCTGGCTGCTGGTCGAGAGCAGCCCGTAGCCGACCCGCACGCCATCAGGGGTCCCCGCAATGCTGAACCGCAGCGTCTTGGTGATGCGGGAAAAGTAATACCCGACGCTACCGATGAGGCCGGGCAGCACGGCCACGAGCACCCAGCCGCTGCTTCCGGCGATGACGCTGATAATCAGGCTGATGCCGGCCAGCAGAAGGAAGACGGTGAAGCCGCTGAGCACGACCGACCCGATCAGGCGGCGCGGTGGAATACGCACCACCGAGTGCGGTGGAGCGGCATCCGGGTCCAGTTCCGGTGCCCGAAACTCCTGGAATCGCGCGCTCGCGAAGCCGCCGAAGGCGGAATGAGCAGCGGGCACTCCGTCTACGACCGGCGCTTGGTCAACCGGCGCTTGGTCGACCGGCGCAGCGGGCGGGGCGGCAGGCTGTTTGGCCTGCCGCAGGCCGGAGGCGAGATGCAGGATGTCGCGGCGCAGGTCATCCGCGAGTTTCGAGCCGAGGTAGGCGAGCTGCACGTTGCCGTCCTGCCCAGCGACGGTGATTTCGAGCCGGGCAGCGCCAAACAGCCGCGGAATCAGCGGCCGGGTCAGGTTGACGCCCTGCACTCGGTCGAGGCGCGCTTTACGATTACTGCGAAAAACAAGGCCGCTGCGCACTTCAACGATTTCTCCGGTCACGCGAAAGGTATGCGTGCGCCAGGACAGATAGAAGACCACCAGAATCACCAACAGCACGCCAGCGATGATGAGCAAAGCCCACCCGGTTGCTCCGCGCTCGTAAATGGTATCGATCGGATCGCCGCCGTAATTCTCTTCGCCGATGAACAGGTCGATGAGGCGTTCGCGCAGGTTGGCGATAATGAAGCCGATGATGGCCACCATGAAAATGCCGCCGCGCAGCAGCGGTGTCGCCGGGTGGAGGCGGTGCCATTCGCCATCGGTGAGATCGTTGCGCGGCGCGGCGAGGGGCGGCCGTGCGCGAGCAACCGGTTCCTCGTTCACAGCCCCGCCCGGCGGCTCTCCGCCAGTTCCACCAGCCGGTCACGGAGGCTCTCCGCATCGGCCTCGGCCAGGCCGGGAATAGACACGCCGGCACTCGCAGCGGCCGTCACGAACTTGAGGTCTGCCAGACCGAGCCAGCGGGCGACCGGGCCGCGAGTGATGTCGATGAGTTGCATGCGCCCGTAGGGCACCGCCACGAAACGTTGAAAGAGAATACCCCGGCGAAAGAGCAGGTCGTCCGCGCGCAGCAGGTAGCCGATGGAGCGCACCCGGCGCGGCTCGAACACGAGGTTGATGATTGACACGGCGAGGACCACGATTCCGACCCCCATCGCCCAGGTCTGATCGAGCAGCAGCCAAAGCAGGGTTGCTCCGCCGCAGACCACGATGGCGTTGACGATGGTGCCGACGATCTCCACCACCACATACTTCGGAGACACCCGCTTCCATTCGCCGGTCTCGGCCAGTTCGAGCCGATCGGACGATTCAGGTGCCGGTTCAGCCTGCTGCCCGGCGCACGGGTTGGGTTCGCGATCAGGCACGGGTACCTCCCGAGTCGTCGGTGTCGTCGTCGGGGGGGAGGGTGCAGAAGTGTTCGGCCACGAGACCGGCCGTGAGCATGAGGGCCGCGCCAATGGCCGTGCCGACCGCGAGCCACAATGACGTGACGGCGGGAACGACCGATCGGGTGAGAATGTACAGCACGATGCCGAGGGCTGCGCCAAAAAGCAGCGACGCCGAAAGCGAGGTCGCCTTCGACAATACGGCGACCCGCATAGCCCAGAACGGGTCGATGCGGCGCAGCGCCTTACGACGGCTGCCCTGGCGCACCTGCCACGCCAGGCTGACGATCACGACGCCCAGCAGAATCAGAGTCAACGGCAGGGTGACCGGCGGGACCACGATCGGGGCACCGGAGGCCGCGAAGGCGATCTCGACGAGAAAGCCGACGACGAGACCGATGAGTAGAACGGCCAGCAGCCCGGTCGCCTGTGAGCGCTTCATTCCCGTGTTCCGAGAGTCGATGCGAGGGCGGCGGTATCCGGCGCTCGTCGCACCGTGTTGCCGGTTGCGGCCAGCAGGTCGCGCACCACCCCGCGGCCGGGGATGGCGGCTCCGGGATCGACATCGAGCCAGGGTGCGAGTACGAAATCACGTTCCGCCGCGCGTGGGTGCGGCAGGGTCAGACGGTCGTCGTCGATCCTCAGTTCTCCGAACACGATGAGGTCGATATCGAGCGTGCGGTCGCCCCAGCGTTCAGCGCGCACCCGGCCGTGCTCCGCCTCGATGGCGTTGACAGCGTCGAGCAGGGTGTACGGGTCACCGCTGTAGTCGATGGTCAGCACCGCGTTGAGGTACTGCGGAGCGGTCTCGTCCACGCCATCGAGTTTCACCGCAGCGGATTCGTAGACGGGTGAGATGCCAATCAGCGTGGCACCGGCCAGGCCGGCAAGATCGTGCACGGCGTCGGCCAGCGTGGCCGTCCGGTCACCGAGGTTGCTGCCGAGGGCGAGTACGACGCGTTCGCTGCGACCGGTCACGGCCGCGACCGGGTGATCTGCACGGCAACGTCGGTGAACGGAACCGAAATCGGAGCCTGTGGTTTGTGCACCGTGACCTGCACGCGCAGCGCCGGCGGGTGGGCCAGCACGACCTTCGCGATGCGTTCGGCAACGGTCTCGATGAGGTCGACCGGGTTGTGCGCCGCCGCCGCGGTAACCTCCTCCGCGAGGGTGCCGTAGTGGATGGTCTGGGTCACGTCATCATTGGCGGCCGCCTGGAGCAGGTCGAGCCAGACCGTCACGTCGATGACGAAGTCCTGACCGTTTTCTTTCTCAAAATCGTAGACGCCGTGGTGGGCGTTCACCCGCAGGCCGGTGAGGGTGATCGAATCAGTCATAGGTCTATTGTGACGGACGCGACGCGGCGCCCGGCACCTGCCCCGTACCCCGGGGCGTCCGCTGGCGCATGCTGGCGAGCACGTTGAGGGCCGTGCGCGTTGCGGCGACGTCGTGCACGCGCACGGCCCAGGCTCCGGCCTGGGCAGCCAGCACGCTGATCACCGCCGTAGGCAGGTCACGATCCAGCACGGGCGCGTCGACCGGCAGCACACCGGCGAGAAAGCGTTTGCGCGATGCCCCGACCATGACCGGAAAACCCAGTTCGGCGAAGGCGTCGAGCCGGTTGATGAGTTGCCAGTTGTGTTCGGTCGTTTTGGAGAATCCAAGACCGGGGTCGAGCACGATGTTCTCCCGAGCCACTCCGACGGCGGTCAAGGCGTCGACGCGGGCGCGCAGTTCGGTGATGACATCGGTGACGACATCACCGTAGTCGGAACGAGCGTCCATCTGCTGGGCATGAGCGCGCCAGTGCATGGCCACATAGGTCAGGCCGGTGTCGGCGGCGACGGCAGCCATACCGGGGTCCGCGAGCCCGCCCGACACATCGTTGATGATACTCGCACCCGCTTTCGCTGCGGCGAGTGCTGTGGCGGCATTGAGCGTGTCGATGCTCAGGCGCAGCCCTTGGCTGGCGAGCTCCGTGACCACCGGAAGGATTCGGCGCTGCTCGTGTTCCGGCGCCACACGGGTAGCGCCGGGCCGGGTGGACTCGCCGCCCACATCGATCAGGTCGGCGCCCTGGGCGTGGAGCAGCAGCCCGTGCTCGATGGCGGCATCCGTTGACGCCCACTGGCCACCATCGCTGAAGGAGTCGGGGGTGACATTGAGCACCCCCATGATGAGCGTCACCCGCCAGCCGAAATCAGCGCAATTATTTCGGCGCGGGCTGTCGGTTCCATCAGGGTGCCGCGGGAGGCCATGGTCACGGTAGAACTCGCGGCTTGGCGCGAGCCACGGGTGCCGACGCAGCCGTGCACGGCGTCAAGCACGACCAACACGCCAACCGGGTCGAGCCCTTCCTGCAGGGCGTCAGCGATCTCCTCGGTCAGACGTTCCTGCAGCTGTGGCCGGGCGGCGATGGTCTCCACCACGGCGGGCAGCCGTCCAAGGCCGACGACGCGATCCCGTGGTAAGTACGCCACGTGGGCGGTGCCGAGAAACGGCAGCAGGTGGTGTTCACACATCGAGCGGAAGGCGATATCGCGCAGCAGCACGAGTTCGCCGGTACTGCCTTCGACCGGGACGAAGTCCTTCAGCAGGTCTTGCGGATTCTGATCGAGCCCGGCGAAGAACTCGGCATAAGCATCCGCTACGCGTCGTGGCGTGCTCTCCAGCCCGGCCCGCTCGGGGTCCTCACCGATTGCGGCGAGAATCTCCGAGACGGCCACCCGGATGCGCGCCCTGTCCACTGCCACGAGCGCCTAGGCGGTCGCGGGGCGGGGGTTGAGAGCCGGCGCGCGTTTCGGTTTGGCGTGGGGTGCGTCGCCGCTGGAGATGCCGCCGTCAACGGCGTCGCCTTCGATCGGGGCCTTCGGGGCGGGCATTGCGATCGGCGGCACGTCCGAGACGGGGCGCTTGTCGCTGGAGAGCCACTGCGGGCGGGGCGCCAGCTGCTCGACATTGGCGAAGATCTCGGCGAGGGCATTCTGGTCGAGCGTTTCATGCTCGAGCAGGGCTGTAGCGAGCTCGTCCAGGATTACGCGATTCTTGATGAGCACCTCATAGGCCTCGTCGTGAGCGTCTTCGAGCAGTTGGCGCACCTCGCGGTCGACGCTCTCGGCGACCCGCTCCGAGTAGTCGCGTTGGTGACCCATGTCGCGGCCGAGAAAAACCTCGCCCGAGCCCTGACCGAGCTTGAGCGGACCGACGACGCTGCTCATGCCGAACTCGGTCACCATCTTGCGGGCGGTCGCCGTGGCTTTCTCGATGTCGTTGGAGGCACCACTGGTTGGGTCGTGAAAAATGATTTCTTCGGCGACACGGCCGCCCATGGCATAGGCCAACTGGTCGAGCAGTTCGTTACGCGTGACCGAGTAACGGTCTTCGAGCGGCATGACCATCGTGTAGCCGAGGGCCCGGCCGCGCGGAAGAATCGTGATCTTGGTCACCGGGTCCGTAAAGTTCATCGCGGTGGCGACGAGGGCGTGTCCTCCCTCGTGGTACGCGGTGATGAGCTTTTCCTTGTCGCGCATGACACGCGTGCGTCGTTGCGGTCCCGCCATCACCCGATCGACGGCCTCGTCGAGAGCACGATTGTCGATGAGCTGGGCGTTGGACCGGGCAGTGAGCAGCGCGGCTTCGTTGAGCACGTTGGCGAGGTCAGCGCCGGTGAAGCCGGGCGTCTTGCGGGCGAGCACTTCGAGGTTGACGCCTTCTGCCATGGGCTTGCCCTTGGAGTGCACTTCGAGAATGCGCTTGCGGCCGAGCATGTCGGGTGCGTCGACGCCGATCTGGCGGTCGAACCGGCCAGGGCGCAGCAGCGCCGGGTCGAGAATGTCCGGGCGGTTGGTGGCAGCGATAAGAATGACGTTGGCCTTCACGTCGAAGCCGTCCATCTCGACCAGAAGCTGGTTGAGGGTCTGCTCGCGTTCGTCGTGTCCACCGCCCATGCCGGCTCCACGGTGCCGGCCAACTGCGTCGATCTCGTCGATGAAGATGATGGCGGGCGCGTTTTCCTTGGCCTGGCTGAACAGGTCGCGCACCCGGCTGGCACCGACTCCGACGAACATCTCGACGAAGTCCGAGCCGCTGATGGCGTAGAACGGCACGTTGGCCTCGCCGGCCACCGCGCGGGCAAGCAAAGTTTTACCGGTGCCGGGAGGGCCGTAGAGCAGCACGCCCTTCGGAATGCGCGCGCCGACCGCCTGGAACTTGGCTGGCTCCTTGAGGAAGTCTTTGATCTCTTCGAGCTCTTCGATGGCTTCGTCGGCACCGGCGACATCGGCGAACGTGACCTGCGGGCTCTCCTTGGAGACGAGCTTGGCCTTGGACTTGCCAAACTTCATGACCTTGCTGCCACCGCCCTGCATCGAGATCATGAGCCAGAAGAAGGCACCGATGAGCAAGACAGGAAGCAGGAAGCTGAGCACGCCCAAAATCCAGTTGGGCTGCGGCACCTCGTCGGTGAAGCCGTCCTTGGGGTTGGACGCAGTGACAGCGGTGATGATCTCTTCGCCACGCGGGGCGACGTAGTAGAACTGCACCTGGGTACCGAGGTCGCCGCTGGCCTTGGTCAACGTGAGATCGACGCGTTGTTCGCCGTCGACGATGGTGACTTCGGCGACGTTGCCCGATTTGAGGTAGTCGAGGCCCTCTTGCGTGCTGACCTCGCGGAATCCGCTCATGGTGATGAGGCTTGACCCCACCCAGACGGCGATGACGGCGAGCACAATGTAGAGAATCGGGCCGCGTAGTAGCTTCTTGACGTTCATGGTGACCTCAGGCTAGCGCTCGATTACAGGGGAAAGCCGTGTGTTCGCTTTAGGGGAAACTCCGACAGGTGCGCAGGCTGTGATTAGAGCGCAGGCGCGGCGACGGTGGAGTAGACGTGCGGGGCGAGAATACCCACCGAGCGTAGGTTGCGGTACTTCTCGTCGTAGTCGAGTCCGTAGCCGACCACGAACTTGTTCGGAATGTTGAACCCGATGTATTTCACGTCGATATCGACGCGCGCGGCATCCGGCTTGCGCAGTAAGGCGCAGATCTCTATGGATGCCGGACCGCGAGTTTTCAGGTTCGCCAACAACCATGACAGGGTCAGCCCGCTGTCGATGATGTCCTCGACGATGAGCACGTTACGACCGGAGAGGTCGGTGTCGAGGTCCTTGAGAATGCGCACCACGCCGCTGGACTGCGTGCCAGAGCCGTAGGAGCTGACAGCCATCCAGTCCATGGTCACCGGGTGATGCAGTTCGCGAGCCAGATCGGCCATGACCATGACCGCGCCTTTGAGCACTCCGACCAGCAGCAGGTCGGTGCCGGCGTAGTCGACTTCGATCTGGCGTGACATCTCCGCCAAGCGAGCCCGAATCTGCTCCTCGCTGATCAGGATCTCGGTGAGGTCGCCATCAATGTCGCGAGGTTCCATGTGGAAAAAGCATTCCTTTGTCTCAGGTGAGTCCAGGTGCGGAGAAAATCAAAATGCCGTCCTGTCGTATAACTCTAATACCTGGCAGGCTGAGCGCCCCCTGTCCGTGCCAATGCGTCACGAGCGCCGCCACGGCCAAGGTCTGAACTCGATTCAGCCACACCCCGCACATCGCCTCGACTCCGAACCGAATCACTCGCTGCCTGACCGCCGCCGGAACAGAGGCCAGCACGGACGTTGCAATCTTGCCGTTGGCAAAATGTTCCTGCAGCATCGTGCGCGCCAGCTCGTCGAGCGCGTCGGAGTCCTCCCGCAGCGCATCGGCGGTGCGGGCAAGCGCCACCCCGACGCCAGGGCCGAGCTCGTTCTCGAGCAACGGCAGCACCGTCTCGCGCACCCGCACCCGAGCGTAACGCGGGTCGAAATTCTGCGGGTCGCTCCACGGTTCAAGGCCCGCATCGGCGCAGAATTGGCGGGTTTGGGCCCGACGGATGCCGAGCAATGGTCGCAGAATCGGCCCGGTTCGCGCTGCCATGCCGCGCAGGCTGGTCGGTCCGGAACCACGGGAAAGCCCGAGCAGCACGGTTTCAGCCTGATCGTCGAGGGTGTGGCCGAGCAGCACGCTGCTCGCCCCGGAGCGTTCGAGGGCCAGGTCGAAAGCCGCGTACCGTGCGGTGCGGGCGGCCGCCTCCGGGCCCGTTCCTGCACTGTCGACCGTAACGCTCAACACCAGCACCGGGTCGAGGCCCAGCTGTCGGGCGGCCACGGCGGCCCGCTCCGCGACATCCGCTGATCCGGTTTGCAGATTGTGATCGACGATGACCGCTCCGGCACGGATGCCCGCCCGACCGGCTTCAAAGGCAGTCGCGGCAGCGAGCGCGAGCGAATCGGCGCCGCCGCTCAGACCGACCAGAACGAGCCCCTTCGATGGGAGCAGCTCGCGCACGGCCCGGCGAATATCAGCCCGGGCCGGAGTCAGGCGCGGACGGTGGACAGATTCCATCCAGTAACGTTAGCGGCAGACTTTGATCAAGGGAGAAACCAGCCATGGCCGAATATGACGCAGTCATCGAAATCCCTCGCGGGAGCCGCAATAAGTACGAGGTAGACCACGAAACCGGTCGCGTGTACCTCGACCGTGTGCTCTACACGAGCTTCATGTACCCCACCGACTACGGCTACTTCGAGAACACGCTCGGCCTCGACGGCGACCCCGTTGACGTTCTCGTACTGCTCGACTACCCGCTGTTCCCAGGCGTGGGTGTCTCCGTGCGTCCGGTGGGCGTCTTCAACATGACTGATGACGGCGGCTCCGACGCGAAGGTCATCGCCGTTCCGGCCGGTGACCCCCGCTGGGATCACATTCAGGATGTCCTCGACATTCCGGAATTTACCCGCAAGGAAATCGAGCACTTCTTCGAGCACTACAAGGACCTTGAACCCAACAAGTGGGTCAAGACGGAGGGCTGGGGCGACGCTGCCGAAGCCAACCAGATCGTGGTCGACGGCATTGCGAAGCTGGCCGACGAGGGCCACTAACCCTCACCCCCCGATGAAGGCCCCCGGGTTGCCCTGGGGGCCTTTGTTCTGCCTGCGGCCAGGCCGACGGGGCTAATTCAGCAAATTTTTCCGGCGGCTTGTGGCTGTCGCACTGATTCGGGGCCTCCGCGGATCTCCCGAATCGCCCTCGCGCATCGTCCGGCGGTCAGAAACCGGAGCTAGGCGGCGGGGCGGCCAACGTACGGCGCGACGGCCCACGACGACCAGATACTGTACACGCGCACGCGCGTCGAGGGGTTGGGGGCTTCGAGGACCTGGCCGTTACCGACGTAGATCGCCACGTGGTAGTAGTTGCCCGGGTTGCCCCAGAACACCAGGTCGCCCACCTGAACCTGGGCGAAGGAGACGAGATTGCCCTGCTGGGCCATGGTGTTGTACTGGTTCGTGGCTGAGTGGGTGCCGATATAAACGCCGGCGGCTGCATAGGCGGCCTTGGTCAGCCCGGAGCAGTCCCACGCGTCGGGGCCAGAGCCTCCGAAGACGTAGCGGTCACCGAGCTGGTCGCGGGCGAACGCGAGTGCTGCGTCGACGACGCTTGCGTTAGGTACCGCAGCTGGCGCGGCCGATGCAGCGGGCGTCACCGGCGTGGCCGGCGTGAACGGTGTAGCCGGCGTGAACGGTACAGCGGGCGTCACCGGCGTGGTCGACCCGGAAGCAGATCCTGAACCCGCCGCTGCCCCGGCGCCGCGAGCGGGTTGCGCGGGTTGAGCGGGTGCGGCATCCGCTATTGCAGCAGCGGATGCCTGCGCTTGTGCGAACGCTTGAGCCGCAGCGGCCGCGTCTTCGCCGGCGTGAAAGCTGCGCTCGGCCTCTGCCGTGGTGTCTTTGAGCAGGGCGAGTTGTTCGAAGAGCTCACTCGACTTGCGCTGCTGGGAGTCGTAGGCGACCTCGGCCGCGTTCGAACTCGACGTGGCTGTGTCAAACGTGGTCTTGGACTCTTCGGTGAGCCGTTTGCGTTGCTCGGTCGCTGATGCCGCCTGCTCGCCGAGAGACTCAGCCGCATTCTTGTCCTGCACTGCCTCGGTGTAGATCTGCTCGGACTGTTCGCTTAGCTTGCTGGCCGTTCCCAGCTGGCCGAGCAAGTCATCCGCGCTGCTGCCGTTCAAAAACAGGTTGAGTGATAGACCGCTGGCACCTGATTTGGCGAGGTGTGCGGCGATGAGGCCGGCACGCATCTTCGATGTTGCGGCGGTGGCTTCGGCGGCAGCAGCCTGCTCGCTGAGGCTGGTTTCGCGCCGGGTGGCGGCGGCGAGGGCGTCCTGCGTCACACGGTAAGCCTCGGCCGCAATCTGTGCGGTTGTGACAGCCTTCGCGGCCTGGCTCGCCAAACCGTCGAGCAGCTCGCCGAGAGTCGCGATCTCGGCGAGCTTGGTCGACTCGTTCTGCTTGGCCTTCTCAACGTCGTTCCAGCTCGGAAAGTCCGGGACGGCAAAGGCGGCCCCACCGGCGGCGGCAACGGATGCTGTGACAGCCGAGACCGCGCCGATCGCCACGGCGGAAAGAAGTCGTTTTGACTTGGTGCGAACGCGTGCGCGCGTGCTGGCGTTGCTCTGTGCGGAGTTGCCCTGTGCGGAGTTGCCCTGTGCGGTGGTGCTCTCAGCCAAGTGATGCTCCCCGGTCGGCCATGAATGGAACGGGATTGATGCGGTTTCCACCAATCCACACTTCGAAGTGCAGGTGACAGCCGTTGGCTGCTCCGGTGGCGCCGGAACTGGCGATGACCTGCCCGGCCGACACTGACTGTCCAACACTCACGTTGTAGCCCCCATTGCGAATGTGGGCGTAGCCGGTGGAGACGTTGTCGCCGTGGCTGATCTTCACGAAGTTTCCGTATGTGCCGAGGCGACCAGCCCAGGTAACGACGCCAGCATTGGCGGCATAGATTGGTGCTCCGCAGCCGGTGCCGAGGTCGGTGGCGTAGTGAAAGCTTCCGCTGCAGTCACCACCGTTACAGATGACCGCCCGAGGGCCGTAGCCACCGGTGATGCGGCCGCCGGCCGGAACGGCCCAACCGGTCATGCTCACCGAGCCACCGGAACCACCGGATCCACCCGAACCACCGCTACCGGCACGCGCTGCTGCAGCTGCTGCTGCCGCTACCCGTACCGCTTCTTCAGCAGCCGCAACACGGGCCGCTTCAATTCGGGCGCGTTCGGCGACTCCGGCTTCATACCCCGCTGTTGTTGTGGCCTGGGCGTCGCGCATGAATTTCAGCTGCTGTTCGAGTTCGACGCTCTTGGCTTCGGAGTCGGCGAGGGCGTTCGCTGCTGCTTCGGCCGCAGCCTGGGCCGTGGCGAGTGCAGCCTCCGCGGCGACGCGCAGCGTCTCACGTTCGGCTTGAGCGGCCTTGGCCTGGTCACCGAGCGATTGGGCGTTATTGGTGGCCGATTGTGCTGATTCGTAGACATCGGAGCTGCGTTCAACGAGCTTGCTCATGTTGCCGAGTTTTGCCAGCAGCAAGTCAGCATCGGCTCCGTCCCCTTCGCCCTCGAGGAACAGGTTCACGCTGAGATCGGTTCCGCCGGTGCGGTAGAGCTGGGCGGCGAGCTGGCCGGCCTGCTTGGTGGCGGCATCCGCTGTGGCCTTGCTCGCATCGGCCTGTGCCTGGATATCTTTGGCACGGCGGGTGGCGTCGTCGAATTCCTGCTGCGCGACCTCGAGTTCGCTGGCGCTTTTTTCGGCAGCGGCCTGGGTTTCTTGCACCTGCACCTGTAGGCCGGCGATGAGATTCTCAATGGCGGTCACCTGCGCCGTGGCCGTGGCCGTGTTTGCCTTGGCGTTTTGCAGGTCCTGCCAGGAAGGGTAATCGACAGCGCTCGCTGGAGCTATCGGGCTCACCAGGGTGACCAACAGAGTCATGGCGGCCATGATGCTGGTCAATGTCAGGGTGTGCCTGGGCCACCGATTGGTTGCTCGCAAGCGGCGGGTGGGCAGGTCAGTCTCGCGGCCGTCCACGGTTTTCATGCGAATCATTGTTTCCCAACAGGCTTATAGCAGTTGCCACGTGCGCCGAGGCAGACTCTTCAGCGTAACAAGGTGGGCAGGATTCGCCCAGTCTCACCGGCGAATCTAACTCGCGAAATAACCGCTGGCCCGTCCATTTGCGGGCGCGCTGCGAATTGGTGTCGAAAATTAGTTGCCATCCAACCAAATGCTGCGCGTGCCGATTTGGCCTTCGCCCCACAAGACCGTATGCTTACTCTTCGGCAGCCATGAACATTGTGGCTCACGGCCCCATCGTTTAGCGGCCTAGGACGGCGCCCTTTCACGGCGTTAACACGGGTTCGAATCCCGTTGGGGCTACGCAAACTGCACGTGCACGAAGTAGCAAAATAAATAGAATAGTCTTACCAAGTGCCTCGCACACAGATTCACATTTTCACATCGAGGCCCTGTAGCGCAGTTGGTTAGCGCGCCGCCCTGTCACGGCGGAGGTCGCCGGTTCAAGTCCGGTCAGGGTCGCAAAGAAAATAGCCCTTTCGAAAGGAAGGGCTTTTTTCTTAGAAGAGGCGTTTATTGCGCAGCTTCGGGGCCCTGTAGCTCAGTTGGTAGAGCGTTCGACTGAAAATTGAAAGGTCACCGGATCGACGCCGGTCGGGGCCACCAGAATCCTCGTAAGCCTTGTGCTTACGGGGATTTTTTCATTCGTGCGTAAGTTTTCAGTCATCCACCCCGCATAGACCCCGCACTTTCAGATCAGGCCATCGAGTCGCTGTCCCCTCACTTCAGCAGCCCGCTGAACTCCCGCAGCACTTCGCGACGGCGGCGGAGCACCTCCAGCGTCTGCGCTGGCAGGGGCGTAATGCGTGCTGACTTGGTATCTGGGGTTAGGTCAGCGGCTGGCGCGTACTCGTGTGAGCGACGCACAGCACAATAATCATCCGAGGGATTATTTTGCTGATCGAGCGCGCCACCCGGATGGTGACGTGGCCCGAATTTCCTCATGCGAACGCTGGTAGATGAGGTGGTTGAGGCGGTTGTGGAGCAGCCGGCCAACAGGATAGTCGCCAGGACCACCATGGTGGCAACGCTCACTTTTGTGGTGATCTTCATGGTGGGGTGTCGCTTTCTCTGTGAAACATGTGCAGTAATGAAAAATCAGCGCGGTGATCGTCTTAGCCTCGCACCGAGACCAAGCGGAGAAAGTGCACGGGAAGAGAGCGTGTGGGGTAACACGTGAGGCCCTCGCGGGTACCCGGATCAGCCTCCACTCGGGGAGGCTCGGGGAGATTAGGGGTAATGAAACGGCGGACTACTACCGATGGACTCGAGAAAACAAAGCTTGAGGCTGGCTGCGTCGCTCCGAGCAAAATACCGTCCAAGCCAGAGCGGCCCTGCGTCGTCCGGGGCCACGTTCAGCGACCCGATTCAGGTGGTTTTAGGCTAGGAAGGCGCGGTAGGCGGGGTCGTTTGCGCGAAGAACACGCAGAACGTTCTGGGAACCAAGCTTGGTGAGGTCGGCGTCGCTCCAGCCGCGCCGTTCGAGCTCGGCAAACAGGTTGGGGTATTCCGACACGTCGGCGAGGCCGACCGGCATGTCGGGGCAGCCGTCGAAGTCTCCGCCGAGACCGATGTGATCGATGCCGGCCACATTGCGGGCATGCTCAACGTGGTCAGCCACGTGCGCCACGGTAACCTGCGGCTTCTCCCCCACCGAACCATGGTCTTCCCAGTCGCGGTAGTCGGCGGAGAGAAAGGCCGGCACAAAGGTGATCATCTGCACACCATCGTTGGCGGCGAGCTGGGTGAGAATCGCGTCGGGCACGTTGCGCGGGTGCGGATTGAGGGCGAAGCACGAGGAGTGGCTGAACAGAATGGGGAGCGTTGTGGCATCGAGGGCGTCCTGCATGGTGGCAGCGGAGACGTGCGAGAGATCGACCATCATTCCGATGCGGTTCATCTCGGCGATGACGGCCCGGCCTCGATCGTTGAGACCGTTGTGAGTCGCAACATCGACGGCCGCGTCAGCCCAGTCGGTCGTCGAGTTCCAGGTCAGGGTCATGTAGCGCACGCCGAGCCGCGCATACTCTCGAAGCACCGCGAGCGAGTTGTTCATCTGATTGCCGCCCTCGACCCCCAGTAGCGACGCAATCTTTCCGGCGTGTTGTGCGCGTTGAACGTCGTCGGCGGTCACGGCCCGCTCGAAATCGTCAGGATAGGCCGCAATCAGGCGGTCGATGAAATCGATCTGCTCCAGGGTGGCTTGCACGGAATCGGCGCCCGTGAAATCGCTATGCACCCACACCGACCAGAATTGGCCCTGCACCCCGCCGAGGCGCAGCCTGGGGACATCCGTCTGAACTTGACTGCGCTCCGAATCGTATTCGACGTCCAGCCCGGCAACCGAGTACTGGCGATGCTCGCGGCAGGCCCAGGCAAGGTCGTTGTGGCCATCAATAACGGCAAATTTCGGACTTCTTACGGTCATGTGAACTCTTCCCGGCAATCGATGCGTTCAGGCCAGCCTAGGACTTACACCACCGAGCACTTTGTGCGCCCAGGCGGCCCGGCACTGCGGCGCTCAGTTTTGAATTTTTGCCCGCAAAACCGGGGCTGAAGTCCGGCAATTCCGTGCGGCCGGGACACCCGCCGCTGCAACTTCCCCCAAGCAGGGGGTTTTGACCCCAATTGAGGTTACAGCGCCACCGACTGGAATCGGGGTAGTCTCTGCCAGTAAGTTGCTGAGAAAGAATCATCTTCCTACGCCGCGCTCCGCCACCGACAAGTGCCAGCATCGTCACCTTGTCACCATGACCGCCTGTTCCTGTAAACCCGACTGCAGGGAATGAAAAAGTGATTTTCACTTGTAACCCGCCGAACCCCCTCGGCGACCCCTCACTCAACCCTGCACCGGCCACTCCTGGCGCAGCTTCCACGCTCGACTGCAGGAGGAACGACGCATGAGTGAATCAGATTCTCCCGCGTCCTTTGCCGAGTCCCTGCCGCTTGGGCACACCCCGAAACTGCGGCTCGTCGACCAGGCCACGTCGGCGCACGCCGATATCGCCGTCGACACAGCTTCCTCGGGGTTGATCTGGGCGCGACGGTACCGCACCAAGCTTCGACTGACCGACGTCGCCGTCATCGTTTTCGCTGTCGCTGTGGCACTGGTGTTTCGGTTCGGCGTCGATGGCATTCCGGCCGTACCGGGATCGTTCAGCGCCAATTACTGGCTCCTGTCACTACTGATCGTGGCGACCTGGCTCATGACCCTCGAACTTTTTCATACCAGGGATTCCCGCGTCATCGGCGTCGGCGCGAGTGAATACAAGCAGGTCATCAACGCCAGCGCGGTGACCTTCGGCATGCTCGCCATCGTTTTTCTGATCTCCAACATCGACATCGCCCGGCTGTACTTTATTCTGGCGCTCCCCCTCGGCATTATCGTGTTGGTTCTGGAACGGTGGCTGTGGCGCAAATGGCTGCTGCACCAGCGCAAGTTCGGTCACTACCTCTCTCGCGTGATCGTCGTAGGAAACCGCGACGACGTGGAATATGTCGTCAGCCAGATCGACAACAAGTCCGGCGCTGCCTACTACATCGTTGGCGCTGCCCTGGAAGACGGCATCGGGGATGAGATCTCGGCCGGCGAACGCAGGGTGCCGATCGTGTCCGATTTCGAACATGTCGCCGCTGCGGCAGCCGCCATGGGCGTCGACACGGTCATCGTGGCCGGGCAGCCCAGCGGCGGCAGTTCCTACATCCGCAACCTCGGCTGGGACCTCGAGGGAACGTCAGCGGAGCTGGTTCTCTCCAGCCGACTAACGGATGTTGCTGGTCCCCGCATCCACTTTCGCCCGGTAGAAGGCCTCCCGCTGATCCACGTGGAAATTCCTCGATTCGAGGGGGGGCGCCACGCCCTCAAGCGAACCCTGGACATCGTCACGACGTCCTGTGCCCTGGTGTTCCTACTGCCGGTGCTCGCGGTCATTGCCGTGCTTATCAAGCTGGACAGCGCCGGCCCCGTACTATTTCGGCAGGAACGCTGCGGCCGCAACGGACAAACCTTTCGCATGATCAAATTCCGCTCCATGGTACAGACCGCGGAAGACGATCTGGCCGGCCTGCTCGACCAGAATGAAGCTTCCGGGGTGCTGTTCAAGATTCGCAACGACCCCCGGATCACCAAGATCGGTCGTGTGCTGCGCAAGTACTCGCTCGACGAACTGCCCCAGCTGTGGAACATTTTCGTGGGCGAGATGAGCCTGGTCGGACCCCGCCCGCCACTGCCCGAAGAGGTTCAGGTCTACGAAACCCACGTGCATCGCCGCCTGTACATCAAGCCCGGCCTGACCGGCATGTGGCAGGTCAACGGACGGTCGAATCTCAGCTGGGAAGACAGCGTACGACTCGACTTGTATTACGTCGAGAATTGGTCCCTCACCGGCGACCTGATGATCATCTGGCGCACCTTCAAGACCGTCATTCAACCAGTAGGGGCGTATTGACATGACCGCGGGGATCGAACACACTGCGCCCACCAACCACCGGCGTCTGAGCATCGCAATGATCGGTACCCGCGGAGTGCCCGCCGCCTACGGCGGATTTGAAACCGCCATCGAGGAGATCGGTCGCCGCCTCGTCGACCGAGGCCACGACGTCACCGTCTACTGCCGCCGCGCCGCCCAGCCGGTGCCAAAAGAGTACCTCGGCATGAAACTCGTGGAGCTGCCGGCACTGCGCCACAAAATTCTCGAGACCCTGAGCCACACCGGACTGTCGGTCTTGCACGCCACCCTGCACCGTCCGGCCGATGTCGCGTTCGTCTTCAACGCCGCCAACGCCCCATTTGTGCCGCTGTTGCGTCTCCGCGGAATCCCCAGCGTCGTGCACGTGGACGGCCTGGAATGGAAGCGCGGCAAATGGGGTGGCGCGGGACGGCGGTACTACCGCTGGGCCGAGGAAGTATCGGTGCGCGAAGCTGATGCCCTCATCGCTGACGCACAAGGCATCGTCGACTATTACCGGGACGAATTTTCCATTCCAACCGAATTGATCTCCTACGGCACCCGAATCCTGCAGGACACCCCGACCGATCGGCTCGCCGAACTCGGTCTTCGCCCCGGCGGCTATCATCTCGTCGTCGCCCGGTTCGAACCAGAAAACCACGTCGACGTCATTGTGGAAGGATATCGGGCCAGCGCTGCCCGCCTGCCACTCGTCGTCGTCGGCTCTGCGCCATACGCCGCCAACCACATCACCCGTATCAGCGACCTCGCCGCATCTGATTCCCGCATTCGCATGCTTGGCAGTGTCTGGGACCAGGATCAGCTCGACCAGCTCTACACTCATGCCAACACCTACCTCCATGGTCATTCGGTCGGCGGAACGAACCCGTCGCTGTTGCGGGCAATGGGTGCGGGCACCAAGGTCATCGCGTGGGACGTCGTCTTCAATCGTGAGGTCCTCGGTGTCGACGGTGCCTACTTCGCACGAGCGGAGTCCCTGAGCGCCTTGCTCGAAGATGCCGAACTGAACCCCGAGCGCGTGGCCGAAGTTGCCGCGGCGCTGCAACGACGCGCCGAGGAACTCTACAACTGGGACAGCGTCACGGACAGTTACGAACAACTCGCCCGGCGCGTGGCCGTCGGCTACAGCAGCCACCGTCAAAGCACCGGCAGGGCCGGAGTGTCGATGTGGAGCCTTTCCGACAGCCTGAGCAAGCAACCGTCAACCGCACTTTCCAGGGGGATCAGCTCATGACCAGCACCTCGGCCCGAATCGCTCGTTCGACCGAAACGTACTCTGACACCGTTCGGCGTCTGTCCTCCGCCCAGAAGACGGCGGCGCGCGGCGCGCCGCCCTATTCCGTCTACGTGAACCGCCGCGTCGGGCGCTACCTCGCGGCGGGCGCGTTTCGTCTGGGCCTGACCCCCAACAACGTCACCGCCGTCAGCGCGGGCTTCACATTCTGCGCGATCGTACTACTGGCGATCGGTGAGCCGAGCTGGTGGCTCGGACTCGTCGTGTGGCTGCTGCTCGCCATCGGGTATGCCTTCGACTCGGCCGACGGCCAGGTCGCCAGGTTGCGCGGTGGCGGTTCCCCCTCGGGGGAATGGCTCGACCACGTCGTTGACTCCATCAAGATCTCAACCTTGCATCTTGCAGTGCTCATCACGATGTTCACACACTTTCCACTGTCCAGCTCGACTTGGCTGCTCGTGCCCGTCGGGTTTGCGGCCGTGGCTGCCGTGTCGTTCTTCGCAATGATTCTGAACGACCTGCTCAAAGCCAAGCATGCGCCGACGGCGCCGCCTTCCACCGCTCCCCGCTCCGCGTTACGATCATTTCTCGGTCTGCCGACCGACTACGGCGTGCTTTGTCTCGCCTTCGTACTGCTGGGCGCACCGTTGGCGTTTTTCGGTGTGTACAGCGTGCTTTTCGTGGCCAATGCGCTTTATCTCGCCCTGGCGCTGGGTAAATGGTTTCGCGATATGACCGCGCTGGGACGCCGGGAAGTCGCCCGACCGTAGCTGACATCTGCGGTGACAACGTAACGACTTTGCCGTGTGCCTCGTTCTGGGGATGCTTTTTCACACATTCAGACGTGAGTTTTGATCACCTTGATTGTAGTGTAGGCGCAACCGGATGGAGAAAGCTGTGGAACCAATCGACTATCTGAGGACCATCACGAGGCGGTGGTTGCTCATCGCTATTGTGGGCATCCTCGGCGGCGCGGTGGCGTGGGGCTACGCGGCCACCCTTCCGGCGCAGTACCAGGCAACCAACAGTGTCTTCGTGACGAGTGACCGGGGTGAGACGACCAGTGAGCTGCTGCAGTCGTCAACTTTCACTCAAAACCTTGTGCAGTCCTACGCGCAACTCGCCACGACACCAACCGTTCTGGGGCCCGTGATCAGCAAGCTCGGATTGAATATTTCCACGCAGGCCCTGGCCTCCCGTGTCACCGCGGAGATTCCCATCAACACGGTGTTTATCAACATCACCGTTACCAGCCTGTCGGCGACGCAGGCCGTGGCCCTCGCTGATGCTGTCTCCGATTCCCTCGCCACTGCGGTAGGAAATCTGGCGCCGAAAGGGCCCGACAACTTGCCGTCGATCACGGTCGAGACGGTTTCTCCGGCTCAACTGCCGGACAGCCCGTTTGCACCGAATACGCAGCTGATCGTCATCACCGGATTGCTGATCGGGCTCGTTCTCGGCGTGCTGTACGCCCTGTCCCGCGAGGTGTTCGATACCCGGGTGAGCACAGAGAAGGACCTCGATCGGGTCTCCTCCGATCCCCTGCTTGGGAAGGTCGGTCGCAAGAAGCGCACCGACCCAGCAGGCCTGGTCATGCGGGTGATGCCACACAGTGCCCTGGCTGAAGCGTATCGACGGGTGCGGGCCAACCTGGAATTCATCGACGTGGATAGCCCGCCACGCAGCGCCGTGGTCACGTCCGCGGTGACGCGTGATGGCAAATCCACGACCGCGATCAACCTTGCCCTCGCCATGGCGGAACGCTCGTCGCGCGTGCTCCTGATTGATGCCGACCTACGTCGCCCGTCGATCGCCGAGCTGTGTGATCTCGAAGGCGACGTCGGGCTGACAACTGTTCTGCTCGGCGATGTCGGACCCGACGACGCCATCGTGCGCTGGTCGAATGGCATCGACGTGTTGCCCTCCGGCGCTGTGCCGCCCAACCCCGGACAGTTGCTCGGTTCGGCCGCAATGAAGACCCTGATGCAGCGCCTACTGCTCGAGTACGACTTCATCGTCGTCGATTCCCCGCCGCTGCTGCCGGCCACCGACGCCCTCGGTCTGTCACATCTCACCGACGGTGCCATCGTGGTCGCCCGTTACAAGGCGACCACCCGCCAACAGCTGGCCACCACGCTGGAGTCGCTTGAAGCCGTCAATGCGCGCATTCTCGGCATCGTACTCAACCAGGTGCGGGAGCGTCGCGCTGAGGTGTACTACGGACCGCTCGCCCCAACAACTCGCACTGCCGCGCTGACTCCGGAAACGACCAACCGGGTCACGGCTACCCGAGCGCCTCGCACCACCTTCGATGAAACGGGCCGTCGCGACTCTCGCGCGTCGGAATCGACACGGTCGTCATAGTGCGGGTCCTCCAATCTTTTCCGGAGGGTCGCACGACGACGAATCCCTACCTGCTGCAATTGAGCCGCTCGCTCAGCCCGCACGTCGAGGTGCTCGGCTTCACCTGGCGCCGGGCGCTCACCAGCCGTTACGACGTGTTCCACGCACACTGGCCGGAGATTCTCGTGCAGGGTCGGACACCGGCCCGGGCGCTAGCCAGACGCATGCTGTTCCGCCTGTTTCTGGTGCGGCTGCGCCTGCGTCGCACCGCGGTGGTGCGAACATTGCACAACGTGCGGAGTCATGAGCTCTCACCCCAGCATGACCAACGTTTACTCGAGCGGTTCGACCAGCGCACCACCCTGTGGATCAGGCTCAATTCATTCACACCGGTGCCCGCTGACGCGCTCGAACACACCATCCCGCACGGTGATTACCGAGACTGGTACGGTGACCTGATGTCGGGCGCGACCATGCCAGGTCGGTTGCTCTACTTCGGACTCATTCGCCCCTACAAGGGTGTGGACACCCTGGTCCACGCTTTTCGCCAACTGGACACCGCGGCCCTGGACGATCCCCTGCCGACGCTGCATATTGTCGGTGCTCCCCAAACACGCGACCTGGCAAAGCGGCTGCAGCGCACGTCGGCCGGCGACCCGCGAGTCGAGTTTATGCTGCGCCACGCCAGTGACGCCGAACTGGCCGACGCCATCCGCGCCGCCGAACTGGTCGTGTTGCCCTACACCGAGATGCACAACTCCGGCGCCGCGCTGCTGGCCCTCTCGCTCGACCGGGCGGTATTGGTACCAGAGAACGCGGTCACCACCGCGCTGGCCAACGAGGTCGGCACTGATTGGGTGCTCACCTACACCGGGCCACTAAGCGCAGAGGTTCTGGCCGATGCGCTCTTGCGCGCTCGGCGGCCTCGGAGCGCCCCCGCGCCCGACCTCTCGCACCGCCGGTGGTCGGTCGGAGCCGCCGATCACGTCGAGGCCTACGGCCGGGCCATTCAGTCAGTCCGCTCGCGCTGAACCGAGCGATATCGACTGGCCCACGATCGGCTGCTGAGCGCTCAGGCGCCAACAAATAGCCAGGCGTCGGCGGCGAGCCGGCCATCGATGGCCGGCAGATCCTCAGCTGCGGGGCGAGGTGCCTGCAGCGCGCGCACGACAGCATCCGCCAGCAGCTGCGGCGTGCAGCCCGGCGCGACCACCTCGTGGCCGTGCTCCTCAAGCCAGGACGCAAGCCCGGTTTCGGTCGTGGTCACAATCGAGCAGTCGTGCGCGAGACCCTCGACGATCGGCAGGCCGACCTGCTCACGCCAAGTGGCGGTCGGCTGGCTGGGCAGGGCCAGCACGCTGGCACGACGCAACTGTCGGTGAATCTCGCTGCGCGGCGGGTCGATGACAAGCTCGATCGTTGGGTCGCTGGCGACGGCTTGCCGCGCCTGATTCTCCAGCGCACCCTTACCGATCAGGGTGAGGCGGGCCTCGGGCAGCGCTTTGGTCACGAGAGGCCAAGCCGCGAGAAGGCTTGGCAACCCTTTACGCTGGGCGAATGCTCCCAGAAAAACCACCCGGTTCACCTCAGGGTCACCGCCAGCGCTGCAGGTGCATGTGGCTGGCAACGCGGGAATAACGACCGAGACGGCATCCCGAGCAGGTTCGGGCAGGGCTGTGCGGTACGTGACGCGCGCCGCATCCGTTCCAAAAACGATGCGGTCAGTTTGACGCCAGACGAAGCGAGCGGCAACGCCGTTGAGACCGCGACGCAGTCGTGCCCGGATAGCGAGTTGGCGTTGGAACGGGTCCGCGTTTTCCAGGGCGTAACACACGATGCTTGCTCGGCTACCGCCGATCAGCGCACGCAGGCGCAGGGCGCTGATCGCTAGCGTGCTGGCCCAGACGCTCGAGAGCATGAGCGGTTCGCCAATTTCCAGCGTCGTGACCGTGGAGTGAGCCAGCAACCACGCGGCGCGCACGGGGTGAGCCTGCACAAGCACGAGGCCCGTCGCCAGTTCCTCGTGAAAGTCATACCTTTTGATTCGGAACAGAATGGCGGCCGCCGGCAACTCATGTGCTCGTTCCAGGTGGGCGCTGCGCAGCGTACGGTACAGCCGTGCCCGGTCGGTCAGAATTCGACCGCTAGCCACGCTTGTACTCGTGGTAGACCGAGCCCACGGAGCCTGCCAGCATCCCAGCACCGCGGGCGGCTGTGCGCAGCCCTCGGGCGCGCAACGGGACCTGCCCGACGAGGGATCCAGCGATGTATCGCACGATCCCACCGCACAGCCGCGCGGCGCCACGCGCTTGCAGGTTCATCCGCACCAGCACCCGTTTGGCACGGTCAGTGTCGTCGAGGTTGATACGACTCCAGGTGTTACCCATGCGAAATGCGCGTTGCAGCACCCACTCCCGGGTAAGACGATCCGCCGGAACTATATCGATGACGATGGCTTCATCGCACCAGATCATTTGCCCGCCGCGCTGGTGCAGCTGCCGGGTGAACAACGAGTCCGACCCGCCTGACAGCCCGAACCGTTCGTCAAAGCTGAGCTCCAACCGACGCACCTGGGCCAGATCGAGCAGCAGATTATTCGTTGCCGCGAGCGATACCGGCGTGCCCGTAGTGAACCGGCGGCGCTCGAAGAAGCCACCGGCCCGAATCCACTGGTCTGGTTCGATGTCGTACTGCGACAGTACCGGGCCAACGACGGCCGCGGGCCGATAGGTCGAATAGGTATCGAGCAACTGCACGAGCCAGTGGCTGCTGGGTCGTTCGTCATCGTCGATGAAGATAAGCAGGTCGGCACCCTGGCCTTCCTGCAGTGCTCTATTGCGCGCCGAGGCGATACCCGGGGTGGGTTCGTGCACGTATCGGATGGGCGTCCCCCCGGTCGATGCGGGCTCCCCAGTTTCCACCCACCTGGTGTCGGTCACGAGGGTGCGCGCTCCGGCATCAGGGTCGTTGTCGATGACGATGATCTCCACCGGTGCCAGCACCATGCCGGCCTGATCGAGCAGTTCGGGCAGGAGCTCCTCGAGGTCGGCGGGGCGTCGATAGGTCAGCACCGCGATCACTACGCGCGGGTCACCTGTGGATCGATTGGCAAGTGACATGGCCAATCCCTTCTGTAGCGGTGAGAAAAGTGCTGTGCGCGCCGTGCGCGATTGGCGAGCTCGAGACCGGGCCGCCGTTCAAGTGGCTCTCTTCACGATCAGGTCATCGAAGGTCGCGGTGACGGGCGTCACTGTGGCGGTCGACCCCAGATAGAAGGCCAGACCAACGGCACCGGATGTCTGCAGCGCAGCGGTCGAATCCGTCACCGTGGTCTGCCACGCCGAGGGTTCCGGCGTGCCGAGGGCCCAAACTTTGGCACGAATTGTCGTCGGAGCCGAGCCGATGACCTGAACGCGCAGTTGCAGCGCGCTTCCGGTTGTGTAGGTGAGGCCGGAAATGTTCTGGGCCTTCAGGCTGGTAGCGCCGCGCATGAGTTGCAGTTGCACAACTCCGGTCGACAGATTCTTCATGCGCACCCGATAATCGTCCGTGCCGACCCGGCGGCCGATCAGCGAGGTGTACGCGCCGGAACCGGTCGCATCCTGTTGGAGGGTCGTTGTGACGAGCATGTCGGTGTCGAGCAGGGACACGCCAGACAGGTAGGCATTGACGGTGGCTCCGGCGGCGGCCTTGAAGCGGCCGGCTCCACCACTGACCGAGTAATTCGATGCCGTACCGGTCGTCGTCCAGGCTCCCCCCGTGTCGGCGGCGCCCAGGCCGGTTGCCAGGCTGCGGGAGAACGCGTCGGTAGCCAGCGGTGTGTTCGGGTCGGCTGCCGGAACGACAACCGTCTGCTTGGCTTGCGCGGTGGCTAAGGAATTGTCGGTCACGGTGAGGGTCACATCGTAGGCGCCCTCGACCGCGTAGCTGTGCGAGGCGGTCACGCCGCTGCCGGAGGTCCCGTCACCGAAGTTCCAGCTGTAGCCGGTGATGGTGCCGTCGCTGTCGCCGGAGGTGGAGGCATCCACCGCCACGGTAAGCGGCGTGGCTTGATAGCTGAATGCGGCTGTCGGCAGCGCGTTCGCCGGCGGTTCGGTGGCATCGACCGTGCGGGTGGTAACCGTGCTCGCTCCCGAGTTGTCGGTGACGATGAGGGTGACCACGTAGCTGCCGGCGGCCGCGTAGGAGTGCGTTGCGGTGGCTCCGGTTGTGGTGCTGTTATCGCCGAAGTCCCAGGCGTAACCCGCGATGGTGCCGTCGGAGTCGGTCGATCCGGTGGCATCGACGCTCAGGTCGCGGTACGTGATCGCACTGCTGAATGAAGCAGTCGGGGCCACGTTGGCGGGCGGTCCGAATTGGCCGATCGAGTGGTGCCGGGCGATGGCGCTGGCGCCAAGGGCCGTGTTATAGACGGCCACTTCGTCGATGTCGGCCTCAATATAATCGCTGGCCGGTCGGCTGGTCCAGCCGCTGAGGTTGTCGCCGCCTATGCGCCAGTAGCCCTGGACCGGCGCCGCCGACGTCGTGTCGGTGCGCTGGGCGGCGAGGGCGCCGTCGACGTAGAGGGACATTCCGGCAGCACCGACGGACGCGACGATGTGATGCCATTGACCGTCGTTGTATGCCGCGGTCGTGTTGACCGTGCGCAAGATGCCCGGCTTCACACCGAACCAGAGTCGTCCGACGTTGTCCATATAGATCTGGCGATCGTAGGCGGTCGAGGCGCCGGTGGCACTGTTGCCCAGCCCGATGATTTTGCCGCCCTTCGTGGTGGTGGTCTTCACCCAGGCTTCCAGGGTGAAAGCACCTCGAGGAGTTTCGAATGCGGATGATGCCGCCGTGCCCACGGTCGTGCCACTGAAACGGGAGGCTGTGCCCGAGTCTGCAGCAAGCGCGCCCGGTACGCTGCGGATGACGCCGGTGCCTGCGGTCTCGTTTGAGGCCGCAGCCCAGTCGTAGGCTGTCGTACCACTGGATTCGCCGAGCGGCCAGTATGACGAGGGCGAATCGCTCTGCACGGTCTTGGCGTAGGCGCTGTAGTCACCCGAACCCGATACGGTCACGCTGGTCGGACCGCCGGTTTTCACATTGCCGAAGGCGTCCCGTACACGCACGCGGTACACGTAGATCTGCCCGGATGTGAGTCCGGTGTCGGTGAAGCCCATCGCCGGCCGGGACCAGTCGGTCGACAGGCCGGTCACAGTGCCGACGGAGACACCGTCACGCAGTACCTCGTAGCTGAGCTGTTCGTTGTCCCGGTCGTAGGCGGCCTTCCATCCGATGCGGGCGGTGCCCGCCGAAAGGGAGTCCACGGTAGGTACGAAAGCGGATGACGCGAAGGCCGCGTTGGCCACGCGTGGGCCTTCCTTATTGGGCGCGATCGCCGTGCTGGCGAAGCGCACCAAGCCCTGCTGGCCCTTGTTGTTCACGTTGGTGAATTCACCGCCATAGAGCAGGTACTGCCCGTCGCCGGTGATGGTCCACGGCCCCTGGCCTTGACCGGTAAACGTGCCCGAGTTGATCTCGGGGTAGAACGTCAGGATGCTCGGACTCGGCTTGCCGGTGAAGCTGGCATAGCTACCGACGGCATTGGGAGTGAGCGTGCCGGTCGCAGCCATGGAAAAGGTGAGAGTGCGGTGGTAGGAGCGTGGTGTGGTCTCGACCGGGCCGCCCATGTTGCCGCAGTAGTGCGTGTGACCGGTGGTGTAAACGACGTTGCCGAATGGCACCGCCGAATAGGTGTCGCCGTGACAGTCTTCCATCCAGATGAGGGAGCCGTCGCTCCAGCTCACCCGGAAGGTGCCCTCGAAGTTTGCCCCGCTTCCGTAGTCGTAGCCGGTGCCGAAGGCACCGGCGGCCGAAGAGGTCAGGCTGGTGATGGCCCCGTTGACTCCGGCATTGCGAATCAGGGCGTTGACGGCCCAGGGCAGGGAGGCGCCGGTGACGGCATCCGTCGCGGCCATCCCATAGCCGGGGGCATCGCTGCCGTTGTACGAGGTGAACGACCCGCCGATAAGAACTTTGGTGCCGTCCGGCGAAACAGCCATGGTGTTGACCGACCCGCCCACCGGTTCTCCGCTCCAGACACGCAGTGCGCCATTCGAGGCGGCGAAAGCAGCGATTTGATTACGAGCGATGCCGCTGGCCGTGGTGAACACCCCGCCCACGTACACGGTGTCACCGAAGGTTGCCAAGCTCTTCACCGAGGCATTCACCGTCGGTGCCCAAGAGGAGACAAGGGAGCCGCTGACAGTGTCGAACGCGGCCAGGCGATATCTGGCTACTCCGCCAACGGTCGTGAAGAACCCTCCGGCGTACAGCCGGGTACCATCGGTCGATGCTACGAGAGACCGAACGGCTCCGTTCAGGTCTGGATTGAAGCTCTCGACCAGAACGCCGGTCGACAGATTGTAGGCGAGCAGGTTGTTGCGGACAACTTCGTTCACACCGGCTGCCGAGCCGGCCGGCCGAGCCCGTGTGAACTCGCCTCCGGCATAGACAGTGTTGCCGACAATGACCTGGGACCAGACGACGCCGTTGATCTGGGTCGTGGGCAGGGCATCGGCAGCGACGGTGAGCGGTGAGCCAGCATCCACCGGGCGGGTGTCCGCCTGCGCCACCAGAGGCAACGTCACGAGGCTCGCGAGCACCGTGATGATGGTCACCAGACTGGCCCAGCCCAGTTTCAACGACCGAGTGGCACTCGGTCGGATCGCGCCACTGGCCGTGGCCATGGTCGCGTTGACGTGCAAGCGAGACGCCGGGAGAAGTCGCACGGTGATTCCTTACTCAAGACGAGGTGCCGGGCCGTCGGGTAGCCACCGCATTCTTCGGAGTATAGTGAGAATCTTTCATAAACGGCTGCCCCCTATCCGGGGCACGAGCACATAGCCACTCAGCGCGGGGCTGCGCCCTCAAACAGCACGATCGGCACGCCCGCGGAGTAATCTACGGCGATGCGCACTTGGTCGCGCTGGTCACTCGGCACCGCGAAAACGAAAACCCCCTGCTGGGTCGCCCCCGCAGCGACCGATTCCGGTAGCGGCGCTCCACCCGACGCCGTCAATTCAGTCGCCGGGCTTTGCTCAGCACCGAAAAACAGGTTGACCACGGTTGCAGTCAATGCCACAGCGTCGGACGTGTCATTGCGCACGGTCACAGCAAAACGCAGGGAAGGCCCACCCACCTCGCCCGGACCGCGCGCGACCCCGTCGACGGCTTCGAGTGTGCCGATGCTGAACACCAGACCCGGAACGGCTGCGGCGGAATCGGTCAGCGGCACCGGCGCCCGCTCGACGGGCGGAGCAGGTTCGACGGGCGGAGCAGGTTCGGCAGCGACAGCCTCGGTCGGCGCGGGCGTCGTGGCAGTCGGAACCGCTGTGGGTGCTGGGTCGGGCGATGGCACCGCGGTGGGCGTTGCAGTCATCCGCGGGCTCGGCGAAGGGGCGTTGCTGTTGTGTGCAGCCGGGTTCGGGCCGCCATTGTTCGATGCGGCGACACCGGCGACCACAAGGACGACGATGAGTACTGCCAGCGCAGCGGATGCAACGATCCACCAGACACGCCGCCGAGAAATCGAATTCCCACCCACGGTGGGGCCTGTGTTGTCATCGACGGGGTGGCGCACTGCCATGGTGAAACTCCAGGTTGCTCGGCTGGTCTGACGATCGGGTTGCATTCTTTGGTGCAGCTGCTGACACCGTGCGCTAATAACGCGGTGCAGCTATTAATACACGGGACGCACCCTCATTCCTAGGGGGCGGCTGAACCCCGAACGGGGGCACCCGCTCAGGCTGTACAGTGTGGAATTCCGGCGCTTGCCCGGTAACACACCAAACACCCGACCGAGGTGACAGACATGAAATTTGCCATTCTGCACGGCAGCAATGATGCCTACGGTGCCAGCAAGGTGCTCTGCCAGGAAATAGAGTGCCTGGTCAGCCTCGGGCACGAAGTGCTCATCGTTGTTCCACACACCGGTCCGTTGTCCACGGACCTGGCCCGGTTCGGCGCAGCGGTTTCGGTCGTGATCGATCCGTCGCTGGTAGTGCTGCGCCGAAGCAAGTTGACCGACCTGCTACATCCGCTCACGCTGCGGCACGACGTGGCGCTCGCCGACGTCGTGGTGTTGTGGACCCTGGCCCTGAGCGCCTACATTCCCGTGCTCCGTCTGCGTCGCCGACGCTTCTATGTCTCGGTGCACGAACTGCTCCTGGGACGAGTCGGTGGCCTGCTTGTGCGCACATTGCTGGCACCCGGCACCTTTCCGGTGTGCGCATGCAGCAGGGCCACTGCCGAGTGGCTGCACTCCCAAGGCGTAGGGTCGGACCGTCTGACGGTTACCTCTCCGGTTTTCAGCTCCGTTGAGGCCGTACCGGTGCGTGGTGTGCACGACCCACTGACGTTCGCCGTCGTCGGACGCGTCAATGGGCACAAGGGGCACCTGGAGGTGGCCACGGCATTCCAATCGACGGCGTTGTCCGGCCAGGATTGGCGGCTCCTGCTCTTCGGTGCGCCGTACCCCGGACAGGATGATGCTCTTCAGGACGTGTTGGCGCTGGTCAGTCGTGACCCGCGCATCGAGTACCGCGGAGAAGCTGCCTCAGTGGCGGCCATCGCCAGCGAGATCGATGCCGTGGCCTGCTTTCCGTCTACACCCGAGCCGTTCGGGTTGGTACCGATCGAAGCCTGGCGGGTTGGCCTGCGGTCGGTTGGCTTCGCGGACGGCGGTGCGGGAGAAGTCCTTCCGGTCGTCGGCGGCATTGGGGTGTCGCGCACGGATTTCCCTGACCGGGACATTACCGCCGCACTCCTTGACTTGTCCGTGACACTGAAAGCTCACCCTTCGCTGCCAGATCCAGCCGCGGTCAACAGGCTTTTTTCGCAGGATCGTCGTCGTGACCTCATTGCCCGGGTCATCACCAGAAGTTAGCGACGATGCAGAGCAAACCCAAAGGGACCACTCGACTAGCGGGCGGCCCCTTCAGGGGTGATGGGCGATGAGTCCACCGCTCTAGGCGGCTGGCACCTCGGGCAGCGGCGCAGGCGCGTCATTCGGCATCGGCTTGATTCCTGGGTCCTGCTGCACCCTAGGTTCCGGCACGACATCCGGCGCGGGAACCACGTCGGGAACCACGTCGGGAACTACGTCGGGCATCGGAGCCACATCCGGAGTCAGAGTTGCGTCGGGGGCATTCGCCGGCGCATCCGGCGTGATGGTCTGGTCGGGAGCCGTCTTATTGGCAGCGCCGGTAGCCTGGATGCTTGCCGATGATCCGGTCACAGTATTGCCGAACGGATCGGTCGCCCGCACTTGGTAGGTATAGGTCGTGCCACCCGATCGCCCAGTGTCGGTCCAGCTAATGCTGGGCCGAATCCAGTCCGCTGACAGCCCGGTTTGAGTGCGTACCACGACACCGTTTCGGAGCACCTGGTAGGTGAGCTGTTCATTGTCTCGGTCGTAGTTGGATTTCCAGGTCACCTTCACCGAGTTCGCGCTGGGGGTGCTGAGCGTGGGCTGAAAGTTGGAACCCGTGGCCTTAGGACCTTCCTTGTTTGGCGCGATCGATGAGACAGCGAAGCGCACGAGCCCCTGTTGGCGTTTGTTATTGACGATCGTGAATTCGCCACCGTAGAGAACGTACTGGGAGTTCGCCGCGAGGTTCCACGGTCCCTGACCCTGCCCGGTATAAGTGCCGGTATTGATGTCGGGAAAGAACGCCAGCAGGGTGGGGCACGGCCGGCCGCCGAAGTTGAAGTAACTGCTGCCCGTTTGATTGGGGGCAATCGTGCAGCCGGCGGCCTTGGTGAACGTCAGGGTGCGGTGGTAGCTGCGCGGCGTCGTCTCGGGGGGTCCGCCGATATTGCCGCAGAAATGGGCGTGGGCGGTGGTGTAGACAACGTCGCCGACCGGTACAGCCGAATACGTGTCACCATGGCAGTCTTCGATCCAGACGGTGTTGCCGCTGCTCCAGCTAGCCCGGAATGTTCCCTCGAACATAGCACCGGCCCCGAAATCGTAGCCGGTACCGTAGACGCCGTCAGCGTCAGAGGTGAGCGAGAGGATGGCCCCGTTGGGGCCGGCATTCTTGATCAGCTTGCCAATGTTCCAGGTCACGCCGGCGCCCGTGCTCGAGTTCGTGGCGGCCATCCCGTAGCCGGGAGTGGTTGCCCCGTTGTATGAGGTGAATGACCCGCCGATGACGACCCGGTCGCCGTTGGGTGAGACCGTCAGCGCGTTGACCGCACCATTGGGAATGGTGCCTTTCCACGCCCCCACAGCACCGGTCGGGCCATTGAACGATGCGGCCCTCTGGCGGCTTTGGCCGCTGGTCGATGTGAAGCTTCCGCCGGCATACACCGTGCCGCCGAAGGCATCGAGGGCACGGACGGTTCCATTCGCCGTGGGCTTCCAGTCGGACAAGAGCGCACCGGTTGTTGTGCTGAAGGCCGCGAGCCGCGAGCGGGCGACGCCTCCGACAGTACTGAAGCCGCCACCGACATAGATGCGGGATCCGTCAGGGGAGGCGGTAATCGCCCGCACAACACCGTTAACACTGGGATTGAAGGATGTCATCACCCCGGTCGACAAGTTGTAGGCCATGAGATTGTTGCGGGAGACCTCGCTCGTTCCGGCAGGGGCTCCCGAGGGACGGGCCCTGGTGAACTCTCCGCCAACGTAGACCGTGTTCCCCACGATGACCTGCGACCACACGACGCCGTTGATTTGCGCTGTAGGCAGGGCATCCGCTGCGACGGTCTTGGGAGTGGAGGCGCTGGGGGGTGAGGTGTCGGCCTGAGCCGCTCCCGCCCCAGTAAGGATCGCACCGAAGAGTACGGCGAGGGCGACAATGGCTGGCACAGGGGAACGGAAACGCCATAACATAAAGGAACCTCATCTTCTAGTCTTCGGTGGCCTCGAGACGACCCCCGCAGTTTGTGAATCATACTCAGTTTCTCGTTTCCTCCTACCCGCAAAGTGCAGGTTGCCACAATCGCCAGCAGCCCGAACGTGAACGTGTCACGCGGCGCCCTAGTCAGACCGGTCAATAGACGTTAGGATTCCTCACTACCTCCCCTGACTCCCTCTATTCGAATTCTGCCGCGCTCGCGGGGTAGCCTGAGAGAAATCTGAGCATTGTATGGCCGCAGGACAATCCCTTTCCCCCGATGCAGGCACCAACTCCACAAGGCCTCTTCGCATCGGCTATGCCGCAGGCGCTTTCGACCTTTTTCACGTGGGCCACCTCAACATCCTTAAACACGCCAAAAGCCAGTGTGACTACTTGATCGCTGGCGTCGTGTCCGATGAAATGCTGGAGCTGACCAAGGGCGTCACCCCTGTTGTTCCCCTGTTCGAGCGCCTCGAGATTGTGCGGCATATTTCATTCGTCGATGAGGCCGTTGCCGAAGTCGTGCAAGACAAGTTGGAGACGTGGCGCCAGCTGCGCTTCGACGTCTTCTTCAAGGGCGACGACTGGCGAGGCACCCCTCGCGGTATGCACCTGGAGCGCGAGTTCGCCGCTGTCGGTGTTGATGTGGTCTATTTTCCATACACAGTGAACACCTCGAGCACGATACTGCGCCGGGCCCTGGATGCGTTGACGCGACCGGACGCCGCTTCCCGCTGGCAGACCCGAGCGATCGAGGGCACCTCCTAGAGCCGATTGGCTCCCAGAACGGCGGGAGGGCGGGTTCCGCGTGCAGTGCACGAGGAACCCGCCCTCCTTTCTGGATTTCTGGATGCGCCGATTATCCGGGGTGAATCACGACCAGGGTGTCATCCGGCGTGTAGTAGTTGTCCTCCATCTTCACCTTCGTGGACGCACGCGCAATCACCGCGCAATCGTCGACCCGAGTGTTGCGACCAAAAATATTGTCAGTGATGACCACTCCATGCAGGGGGCCGCGGGATTTCTCGGCAAGGTTGATCGAGCATCCGCCGCCATCGGCCACATTATCTGTGATGGTGAGATTGGACACGTCGCCGCGGTCCTGAGTGACCTGCACGGAAGCATTCCAGGCACCGGTCAACCGGTTGCCGTCGATGCGAATATTTGATCCTTCCTGAATTTGTATGGAATCGTCGTGGCTCGGTGTGCCTCCCTGATTTGGGTCTCTGTCGTAGTGCAGGTTGTCGTGCACCCAGGAGTCCGTGATCGCGACGTTTCCGCCAGTGAGGTGGATACCGTCGATGACACCATGAATGTTGAGGCGTTTTGCCTCAAAGTTGTAGCCGTAGATTCCCTGGACATCGGGTGACGGCGTGGAGGGAAACAGCTCCGTGTCGATGATGCGCAGATTTTCGTAGCCGCCGAGATTGCTGATAAGGGCCATCGGACCACTCAGGTCTCGTCCGCGCACGATCGAATTTTTGATTGTGACGTTGGGGGCTGCGATCCTGACCATGCCCCGAATGTCCAATCCGTCAATGGCGGTGCCCTCCTCGGTGATAGTGAGGTCGCCGTTGTGCACCGTCAACCTGGTGCCCGCTGGCACGCCGGTGTTACTGCCGTTCGGCGTGCCTCCCGTGGAGGGAAGTGTCGGCGCCGGCACTGGAGCAGGTGCCGGCACTGGAGCAGGACTCGGTGCCGGAGCAGGACTCGGTGCCGGAGCAGGACTCGGT
>NZ_PJJW01000029.1:0-26724 GCF_002929675.1 Cryobacterium sp. M15 | reverse complement strand
GGAGCAGGACTCGGTGCCGGAGCAGGACTCGGTGCCGGAGCAGGACTCGGTGCCGGAGCCGGACTCGGTGCCGGAGCAGGACTCGGTGCCGGAGCCGGACTCGGTACCGGAGCCACAATCGGTTCGGGAGTGGTGGGGAAGAGTTGAGCCAGCAACCAGCGCAACTGCGCCGGGGTCAGGCCCATTCCGAACGCAGTGCCGGCCGAGGGGGGCGCTGCGGTCTCGCCCCGCCCTGGAGTGATTGTATAGGCGGGGGCTATCTCTTCCGCAGCTTGAACGGGAGCGATTCCCACCAGAGCACCGGTCAATCCGAGCACCACAGCGGCGACTGCCGACGTGCGTGCGCGGCGAAACGGGGAACGAGTGCTCTGTGCGGCGGGTAAGTCGTGGGTCAGTTTCGGGTTGAGTTTCATTTAGGTGATTTCGTGTCCTGCACACGCTTCGGGGCGTGTTGGGCGGGGCAGCTGAGGGGAGCCGCCTGTCATTGGTACAGCATTCCGTGTCGATGCGGTTCGGTCAAACGAGAAGGTGTGAAGACCCTGAGGCGAGCGCTGTGTAGGCCGCACGCGAGGGCTTTGGCTTTGGTCTGCCGGGGTTAGCCCGCATGCACCGAGACTGTCAAGCTATCGGGCGTGTAGTAGTTGCGCGCGGTGCTGATCTTGGTCGTGCTGGGCGAGATGATGGCGCAGTTGGCCACTCTGGTATTGCGTCCGAACTTATTGTCGGTGATGACGGTGCCGTAGATCGGACCATACGACTTCTGGGCCACGTTGATGGTGCAGGCGCCGCCGTCGGCGAAGTTGTTCGTGAAGGAGAAGTTCGAGACGTCACCGGTGTCCTGCGTGATCTGCACTCCGGCGTTGTGGGAACCGCTCAGCGTACTTCCGTACACCTTGATGTTGCTGCCCTTTTGAATCTGGATGGAGTCATCATGGCTGGGCTTTCCGCCCTGATTCGGATCACTGGTGTAGTGCAGGTTGCCGTGCAGCCAGGAATTCGCGATCGTGACGTTACTGCCGGTCACGTGAGCACCATCAATGACGCCGTGGATGTCAACGCGGGTCAGCGTGAAGTTGTAGCCGTAGATGCCATTGATATCGGGGGACGGCTGTGACGGATACAACTCCGAGTCGATGATTTTCAGACCCGAGCGCCCACCGAGGTTATTGACCAGCGCAGCGGGAGCGCTAACGCTTCGTCCGCGAATGATCGAGTTCTTGATCGTCACGTTGATCGCGTTGATCTTGACCAGGCCGCGAATGTCCAAGCCGCTGATGACGGTACCGGTCTGGGTGATATTGAGATCGCCGTTGTGCACCCTCAGGGTCGTACCGGAAGGGACTCCGGTACTACCGGCACTCGCGGTGGCGATCCGAACGACGCCTCCGGTTTGCGCCTGGGCCGGGACCGCCAAGCCGGCCAACGGAATCAGAACGGCGAGGGTAGCTGCGGCCACGAAAACTGGGGGTCGCGTGCTGATCTTGCGCCGCATCCGAGTGCGTTGCAGACGAACTGCATGCGTCAGATCGACACGGGCAAGGTCTGGACGAGGTGGGTCATAACGATGCACGGCGGGGTGGTGCTGGTGCATGCCGCGAGAATACTGCGGGGTCAGGGTGAGCGGTCGGCGATGAGAACGTGAGACGTGGTCGGTCATGAATTCATTTCGGGTGGTGCACGTTCGGGTATGCGGGTGAGACAACTGTAGGGTGTCGCCGATAGCTACTAGAGTGTTACCCAAAAATGAAATTACGTCAAATTAGCATTGCGTATTCGTTGAGATCACGTTGGCTCCGCCGATCGTGCGGGGCGGTCTGAGCGGCGGTGGCGCCACTCGAGTTCAGTGACGAACGGCGGCGGCTCGTAGGCGTAGCGCAGCCAGCTGCGCGATGCAAACCGGTTCAGCGCGAGTGCGAACAGCACGGCCGTCGCGGCAAGAACGAGAGGCATCACAGGGGCAATGACGGCTACCGCACTCAAAAGGATCGGGAGCGACAGCACGGAGGAAATGAGGATGACGATGGGTGTGTGCGCCAGGTAAATGGGCAAAGTGGTGCGCCCGATCATCCCAAGCCAGCGTACGCCGCGCAGGGTGCGGCTGAACGCAATCCCGCCGACGACACCGACCAGACAGTTCAGAAAGTACAGGCCGAAAACATCGCGCAGCCCCAGCAGCGCGACGGTGGTGGTGACGGCCACCCAGACGAACATGGCGGCACCCACGAGCAGCCGATTATCGACCGTGCCGATGCGAATGATCCAGCTGCGCAGGTAGATGCCGGCCAGAAAAAAGAAGTAGTACTTGAGCGACCCGGACCACCCGACATTAGGCGTATCGAGTCCGCTGAGTGCCACGACAGAAACTGCGCCGGCAACGACGAGTTGCAGCCGTGGATTGACGCGACGACAGAGCTTGGCCACTATGAAAAAGATCGATAGGGCCCAGATGAACCAGAGTTCGAACCGAGGCAGCACGGGAGAAGCCACGAGGTCCAGTACGGCGTGCCGCACGCCGAACCCTACGCCTGTCACGGTCTGGTTGATCAGAAACACGATCGAACCAACCACCTCCCACAGCAGGAAGACCCAGAGGTAGAGGCGCAACTTGACCGTCCACAGATCGCGCCACGGCTTGAGGAGCCATTTGGGGGCGAACAGGCCCGACAGAACAAAGAACAAGGGCATGCGCATCGAGGACAGTGACTCGTTGATTTCGCGCCAATACGGAATATCGAAACCAGCGCCAATCAGCCAGTTCGCTGAGTGGAACAGGGCGACGAGCAGGATAGCGATGCCCCGGCCGGTATCCACCCAGCCAACGCGTTCGGCCGCGGGTTTGGTGGTGCTCATCGTCGACGCTGTGCCATCGTGGGCCGAAGGGGTCCGGGGCGCTGCAGCGCGGCATCCCTTTCGGTCGGCACCCTGCGGGTGATGAGGAGTCCGAGAACAAGAACGAGCAGCACGGATGAGCTGAAAAACGGGCCGAAGAACATGAACCAGACGGCTTTGATGCCGAGGTACAGCAGCACGGCACTCGCGGTGTTGGCTGCCACGTGTACGCCGATACTGCGCACGATGAGCACGAGGATGATAAGGGCGAGCATGAGGCCGGGAATGCCGAAGGCCGCCCAGAAGTCACCGATGACCGAGTGCAGTTCGATGTGGCCGCCAAACATGTAGTTGTCGACATAGCCGTTATTCGGCTCGTAGTTGATCGCAGCCATGCCGGTCTTGGCGGCCAGTATGTCTACTGGATTAGGCACGGTGCCAACACCGAAGCCCCACGGCTGGTGCTGCATGAGCGCGATCGTCGCCGCGAGTTCGGGGCGCCCGCCGAGGATGAGCGAACCGGTCTCGTTGAGCTGCGCGACGGTACGCTGCTGGGTGGCTTCACCGAGCGCGCCGTCGAGGATGAGCGCCTGAATCACGTTGAAGACGATGAGACCAAGAACGCCGAGTCCGAGGAGGGCGCGCAGCGCCGACTTGCCGCGCGTGGGCCGGGTCGGACGCATTTGCCAGGCGACGAGCAGCACAGTCAGCAGCATGAACGCGAACGCGGAGCGGGCATCCGTCAAGGTAGCCACGACGGTGAGTACCAGCGCGACGGCCAGCTCCAGCCAGCGGCGGTGCAGCTGCAGCGTGATTCCGAGCAGCAGAATCGTCAGGGCTACCGAATAGCCGAAACGCCAGGGATTCGCCGCGTACAGCTCACTCGACGGCGAGACACCGAGCAGGATTCCGGCACCGTACCAGATGGCGATTTGGGAGTCGGGCAGGACGGTGCGCGCCCAGAGCACGAAGCCGACGCCGGCGATCAACCCGACGAGACCGGCGATCGACCCGAACGCCTGACCGAGACTCGCCTCGTGCGTGGGCGCGGATAGGACGGTGAGCCAGATACCCGAGCCGATCGCGACCAGGCCGCCGACCAGGAGCAGCCGAGCGCCCCAATATTGGCGCAGGATCGGGAACCAAACAGGGAACAGTGCCACGCAGACCACGGCGCCCACAGTGACGCCTCGGTCGATGTCGATGCGCAACGCGACAACGACCAGAACAACAATGGCAATGAACTTATTGACGAGGGGCGGGGCCTGATGCACGGAACGGCCCGCGCGGGTGCGCTTGAGCGGCACCGGAGCAGGTCGCATCGCGGTGATATTGGAGCGCACCTGAGAGATCAATAGCAACCACCACCCGGGCCGCACAGGGACGATTCGGGCACCAGCCCCTGTTGCGCAGCCGCATCGTGCATAACAATAGACGGCTCAGTATGGAAGAGACAAGGGCGAACTCTCTCGAACTAAGGGAAAATCATCCCCCCGAGAAGGGGGCGCGGGTGTGGGTGGCACGGCCTGTATAGTGGCGATTTCGTGAGAGATATTCATTGTGCAACCGGAAGCAGCTCGTGGTCATCAATAACGTGGTCATCAACACCATCCATCGGCTTGTCACCGATCTGCGCCGAGACCCCGCCGCTCTCACGCAGCGGGCCAAAGTCAAGCTACGCCTTGCGTGCCTGCGCCTGACCAATCGGCTGAGCCGCCGATCAGTGACAGGATCGGGCGCCGTGGTGGTAAACCTGACCTCCTTCGGCCATCGGATCGCCCTTGTGCACTATGCCCTCGAGACCATCGCCGCCGGGCGAATCCGCCCCCGGCGTCTCATCCTCTGGCTCGATGACGCCGCGGCGCTCGCGCACCCACCGGCCACACTGCGTCGTTTGCAGCGGCGCGGCCTGGAAATTCAATGCTGCCCCGACTTTGGACCGCATAAAAAACAGTTTCCATACGCCTCTTCCACACCGACGCTCCCGCTGGTTGCCGCCGACGACGACGTCTTATACCCGCGCACCTGGCTGGCCGAATTACTCGAGGCGGCCGCCCGGCATCCGCTGGAGATCGTCGGGCAGCGCGCCCACACGGTCACCTTTGACGGCGATCGGGTGGCGCTCTACTCTCGCTGGGTCGCGGCCCGCGGGACCGCCGCGAGTTATCGAACGCTCTGCACCGGCGTCTCCGGGATCTACTACCCGCTCGGCCTGCTCGATGCGCTGCGCGCCGAAGGTGATGCCTTTCTGCGGGTCGCTCCGCGGGCGGACGATTTGTGGGTCTATTCGGTCGCTGTTCGGCACGGCATTCGCGCCCGTCAGGTGGGTGAGGCTCAGGCCGAGTATCCGGCCATTCCAGGTTCGCAGCGGGGCACCCTGTACCGACAGAATGTGACCGAGGGCGGCAATGATGCCCAGTTCGCGGCGTGCGTGGGCGACGCAGAACGAGAGCGGATACTGCGCGATGACCCCCGTGATTCGCTCGTGTTGCGGACGATTCCCGCGCTTCGAGTGGTGAGCAGCGATGACACCTAGGCGACCCCGAGGGCCGATGGCCGCCCAGCGGGCCACCGACCGTGCGGTCGAGCCTTCAGCGGGCTCCACCTCAGGCCGGACCACCGCCCCGAATTCGGTGTCGCGCAACATGACGATCGCGCTGATCGGAAACGCTTTTCCCCCCCTTGTCGCGCTGTTTTCCGGTCCGATCCTGGCCCAGGCACTCGGGGTCGACGGTCGTGGTGCTGTGGCCGCTGCCACCGCGCCTCTCGCCCTCGTGGTCACGGTAGCAACCTTTGGTGTTCCCGAAGCCGTCACCTGGGCGATCGCCCGTAACCCCACCCTGGCCCGCAACGCCTCAAACCGGGGCGTGCTCATTCTGATTATCGCGGGGCTGCTCGCCATGGGCGCCGTCGCTTTGTCAGCGGCCTGGCTCAGCGGTGGCGACCCGACGGTGCAGCAACTTATTCTGGTGGCCTGCCTGGCCATTGTGCCCAATTTGCTCGTCGGCGTATTCCGGGGAGTAGCATCCGCTACCCAAAGCTGGCGGCTGGTTGCCATAGAGCGCATTGTGACCTCGTCTCTGCGGCTCGCTGTGCTCATTCCGTTCTGGCTCACCGGCAACCTGACGCCGCTCGTGGCGACGATCGCGGTGGCCGCGATGCCGGTGACCGGGCTGTTCGTCTACATCGGGCGCATGCGCAGCCTCGGCCCACGAGCCTTTGACGTTCCGCGCGAGGCGCGCACCGCCGGACTACTGAGCTATGGACTGCGCATCTGGGTCGGCTCGCTGTCAGGAATTCTGCTGTCCAGGCTCGACCAGGTGCTCATGACACCGTTCGCCGGCACCTACCAGCTCGGGTTGTACGTGGTCGCGGTGAGCGTGAGTGAACTACCGCTGATCATCAACCAGGCGGTGCGGGACGTGACTTTTGTGACCGATGCTGCTGATTCCGTCGACGCGCGTCTCGCCTCCTCGGCTCGCATCAGCACCATGCTGTGCGGGCTGGCCGCCGCGTTCCTCGGCATCAGCATGTTGTGGTGGCTGCCTTTTCTGTTCGGCGAGGATTTTCGCCCCGCACTGCCGGTGGCCGGTGTGCTGCTCGCTGCTGTGGTGCTCGGCACCCCCGGGTCGATCGGCGGCTCCGGCTTGAGCGCCCGCGGTCGCCCAGGCCTGCGCAGCGTGTCGCTTCTGATCGCCTGCCTGGTGAATATCAGCATGCTGATCGTCTTGGCACCACCGTTCGGCGCAATGGGAGCCGCGCTGGCGACCCTGGCCGGCAACCTCATTTCAAGCAACCTGAATTTGTGGTTCATGTATCGCAAATTCAACATCAACCCGCTGCAGTTCTACGGCGTGCGGCGCACTGACTTCGTGACTCTGCTCGAGTACGCCAAGCGGTTCACTCGGCGGCGCAAGCGCTAGGTCGTTCTGGTTGGGGCAGGCGTCGGCGTGGAGGTAGGTACCGGCCGGTAAGCGAGGCCGTCGCGCAGCCCGCGGGCCGCAGCCAGAAGCGGCTGCAGCGAGCTCAGCAGCTGCCGTCGTCCCCCGCGGGAAATGACCTCCCAAGCCGCCGGCACGCTGCGTCGGCGCCATCTTCGGCGGTCGTCGTCGGTGAGGTTGCGAGCCGCGTAAACCAGGCGGTTGCGCACGTTGTAGTAGTAGTAGGAGTACGACTTGGCCTGGCCGGCGCTGTGTTGGCCGGCGCCCTGAGTACCGCCCTGCGCGTGAGTAGCGTACGCGTCGGCGCAAACCGTGACTTCTCCCCCGGCCAACAGCACCCGGTGTGAGAGTTCGACGTCTTCCCAGTACAGAAAATAGTCGTCGCTGAACCCGCCCACCCGGCGCCAGAGGTCATCACTGATGAGCAGGCACGCGCCGCTCAGCCAGGGAGTGACCCGTATGCCCGGGTGGTCCCCGCGCTTGCGGGTGGCGCGCACGCGCCCGTCTTCGAGGTACAGATCGCTACCGTCGAACCACACCGTACCGTCCGGCCGCAGGATGCGGGGCGAGACCAGGGTGAGCGGATGCAGGGTGACGGCCTCGAGCAGGCGGGCGACCTGGTCGGCGGGGATGGCGGCATCCGGATTCAAGAGGAGAAAATGGGTGCGCCCATTCTGCTGCGCCCGCGCGACGCCGAGGTTCATCCCGCCACCGAAGCCGCGGTTGGTCGGCGACAGCACGTGCTGCCAGCCCTCGCGCTCGGCGATTACCGCCACCCTGGCCTGCTCCGCGACGTCGGTGAAATTGTCGACGACCACGATGTGCAGGCCCGGTGCCGATCGGGACAGCGGTTGGAGGTTCTCTTCGAGCAACGCTGCCGACCCGAAATTCACCACCACCACGGCGAGGGAAGCGAAGTTCGAGTCGGTCATGCGGTCAGTATTGCAGATCCGCGAGGACTGCCTGACAAATTCTCACTGGGTTAGGTTGCGAAGCGGTCGGTCGCCACAATAATGGCATCGAGAATGCCGGGCTGGTCGAAGGCGTGGCCGGCATCGGGAATGAGGCAGAATTCGGCTTCCGGCCAGTTCTTGTGCAGGTCCCACGCGGTGAACGCTGGGGTGCACATGTCGTAACGGCCCTGCACGATGACGCCGGGGATGTCGGCGAGGCGGGAGGCGTTGTCGATGAGCTGGTTGGGGGTGAACCAGCCTTTGTTGGCGAAGAAGTGGTTCTCGATGCGGGCGAAGGCCACCGCAAAAGCGGGGTCAGAGAAGCGGACGATCTTGTCGGGTTCCTGCAGCAGGGTAATGGTCGAGGATTCCCAGGTGGCCCACGCCACGCCAGCACGTTCGCGCACGAATTGATCGGGGTCGTGCAGCAGCCGGCCGTAGGCCTCGATCAGGTGGCCGCGTTCGTTTTCAGGAACGGGCGCGACGAAGGACTCCCACAGGTCGGGGTAGATCGCGGCGGCACCGCCCTCGTAGAACCAGTCGAGTTCAACCGGGCGCAGGGTGAAGATACCGCGTACGACGAGTTCGGTGACCTTCTCCGGGTGGGTCTCGGCGTAGGCGAGGGCGAGAGTGCTGCCCCACGATCCGCCGCACACCAGCCAACGGTCAATGCCGAGGTGCTCGCGCAGTTTCTCGAGGTCGGCCACGAGGGTCCAGGTGGTGTTGACGCCCAGATCAACGTCGGGCTCGCTCGCGTGCGGGGTGCTGAGACCGCAACCGCGCTGGTCAAATAAAATGATGCGGTACTTCGCCGGGTCAAAAGCCCGACGCTGGTTCGGACCTGACCCGCCGCCCGGGCCACCGTGCAGATAGACCGCCGGCTTGCCGTCTGGGTTGCCGGAGGCTTCCCAGTAGATGGTCTGGTTGTCACCGACATCGAGCATGCCGGTTTCGTAGGGTTCGATCTCGGGATAGAAGGTACGCATGCGACGAGCCTATTCCCCCGATCGGAGGTTGATAGATTTCACAAATCCACCGTTGGGACTAAGCGGTCAGGGCGTGCAACGATAGATCATGGCGCGCACCTCTCTCTCGGACGCCGAGCTCCGGCGCTTCGACCAGGCCCTCAGGGATCAGCGCGCCTTGACGGCGACCGAGCTGAACCGGCTGGCAGAATCGCTCACGAGCGTGCGTGAGGCGCGCAGCGACGGATCGGCCGACGACGAGCACGACCCAGAAGGTCCGACTCTCTCGGGTGAGTGGTCGCGAATTGTCGGTGTCCACGGCGAGTTCAATGAGAAAGTCGCCGCAATCGATCGTTCGCTTGCCCGAATCGCTGACGGGAGTTATGGCACCTGCATCCGATGCGGTAAGCCCATCGGGGCCGCCCGACTGTCCGCCCTGCTGACGGCGGAGCTGTGCATCGACTGCGCCAGACTGATCGAAGGCCGCGGCCGGTGACGAAACCGGCCGACGGTCACTGTCCGACGAGGCCCCGTTCGTAGGCCAAGATGACCGCTTGCACCCGGTCTCGAAGGCCGAGTTTGTGCAGGATTCGGCCGACATGGGTCTTCACGGTTGATTCGGAGAGAAAAAACCGCTCGGCCAATTCCGGGTTGGACAGCCCCTCGGCGATAGCGAGAAAGACCTCCGTTTCCCGCTCGGTGAGCTGCGCGAGGGCCTGGGCTGCGCATCCGTTTTCGGCGTCGGGCTGTGGCAGGTGGGTACCAAAGAGGTCGAGCAGGCGGCGGGTCACCCGTGGTGAAACGGATGCCTCCCCCGAGACGACCGTGCGAATGGCACTGATCAGCTCCCGCGGTTCGGAGTTTTTCAGCAGGAAGCCGCTCGCGCCGGCGCGCAGACCGCCGAAGGCGTACTCGTCGAGGTCGAAGGTGGTGAGAATGATGATGCGGGTGTTCGGGTGGGCCGCCATGATTTGTCGCGTAGCCTCGATGCCGTCGAGCCCCGGCATGCGCACGTCCATCAGAATGACCTGCGGGCGCGCACTCGTGGCGAGCGCGATCGCCTCCACGCCGTCGGCTGCTTCGGCGACGACGCTGAAATCGTCTTCGGCCTCGAGCACCATGCGAAAGCCCACGCGCAGGAGCGCTTGGTCGTCGACGAGCATAATGCGGGTGGGTTCAGGCGGTGGGGTTGATTCCGGTACGGTCATCTGCGCTCCTCGACTAATGGTGATTCGTGCTCGAAGGCCATCGCGGCGTGCACGCGCCATCCGTCGTGGATTCCGGCTCCGGCTTCAAAGTCGCCGCCATAAATGGACACCCGTTCCTGCATGCCGATCAAGCCGCGGCCAAACGCACGCAGGCCCGCCTCCCGGCGTTTCCGACCGTTATCGCTGATGGTGACCTCGATAGTTCCGGGGGCCGAGTGCAACTCCACTACGACCCGTGTGGGTGTATCCGCGTATCGCAGCACGTTGGTGAGCGACTCTTGCACCAGTCGAAAAATCGTCAGCTGCACGCTCGGATTTGCCGGTTCGCGGCCGCTGCGTTCCAAGACGACGGGCAGTCCGGTCGACCGGAAGGATTCGACGAGATCAGCCAGTTGGTCGATTCCCGGCTGCGGCGAACGCGGGGCCGGCTCGGTAACGACATCGAGTATGCCGAGCAGACGCCGCATCTCGGTCATCGATCGGCGCCCGGTGCTGGCGATGTCGAGCATCGCCGCACGGGAGCGCTCAACGTTCTTGGGCGCGATGGCATGGGCACCGTCGGCGAGCGCCACCATAACGGACAGGCTGTGGGCGACAACGTCGTGCATTTCGGAAGCGATGCGGTTTCGCTCGGACAGGCGTGAGAATTGAGCTTGCTGGTCGCGTTCACGGGTCAGCTGCGCGGCCAAGTCGACCAACGAGATCACGTAACGCCTGCTGTTTCGCACATTGACGCCAACCAGGGTCGTTGCCAGCATCATGATCCCGATCTGGATGGCCACCGGAATCCACGGTAAATCGGCCGGATTATCGGTCTGCCAGGCGGCCAGACTTGCCAGCAGCGTTGACGCCCCAGACCCGATCCACGCGCTGCGCGCATCGGAGTACACCGCAACCGCGTAAAGCGCGAGGAGCTGGGCGACGAGATTCGCTTCGCCATAGTCGGTGAAGGTGAGCAGGCTGATCCAGGTGATGACCAAAACGAGCCGGGGCATCCGTCGTCGAAAGATCAGGGCGACGGCCAGAACCAGCGCGATGGCACCGTTCAGTACGATGTCGCCGAGTAGAGCAGGCTCGGCAGCCAGCCCGTTACCCACGAGAGTGAGCGCTATCGGTACCACGTAGATCGCTGCGATCAGCGCGTCGGCCACGTGCGGATGTCGGCTCCAAAACCGCCGCACCACCCCGGATGGAGTAGGCAACGCCACCTCTCCCCCCGGCGCGAAGTCGCGCACGGGAAGAGAGGTGTTGGTGCTCATTCTTCGATGGTACGGGTTAGGCGTCGCGTCGTTTGAGCAGCAACGCGGCCATCCCGAGGCTCACTGCCACCCACGCGAGTACGATCAGGAGCGCCTGCCAGGATTCCACCATGGTCGGGGCGATCATCTCGGAGCCGGCCACGGTGAACATGAACGGCATCATGTCGGCAACCCACTCGACGAGTAGGGAAAACAATGCCACAACCGTCGGCAGGAGCAGGATGATGCCCAGCACCGTCGCGATGCCGCCAGCGCTGCTGCGCACGATCGTGCCGATACCAACCGAGAACACCGCGATGAGCGCGAGGAACAGCACGTTGCCGAGCAATGGCATGATCACGTCGACGTCGAACAGGCTTGCAGTGACGTCCTGGGATCCCAGGATGGGGGTGGCTACGAGGAACGAGCCGAGCACACTAAACAGGCCCACCAGGAAGGTGAACCCGAACACCACGATTACCTTGGCCCAGAGCGCGGCCAAACGGTCCGGCACCGCGGTGAGCGTCGATTTGATCATGCCAGTGGAGTATTCGCCGCTGATCGAGAGCACGCCAAGAACAGCGACGATCATTTGGCCAAGGCCCAATCCGGTGGTGGAGACGATGACGAACATCTGCGCGTTATCGACGGCCATGGCGGCACCGGTGGCCGGGTCGAATCCGGCCGTTTCCGGCGACAAGGCGAAGGACATCGCCACGGCGAGCCCCAGCGCGGCCACGACGACGAGGGAAAAGGTCCAGTAGGTGGAGCGCAGGCTCCAGAGCTTGATCGATTCAGACTTGAGCAGGCCGCTGAAGCTGAGCCCGGAGCCGGTTGAAACGAAGGGGGCCAAAAAAGCGGATTGCGTTGTCTGGTGGGTCTGGGTGCTCATCGAGCGACCTCCGCTTCGGTGGGGGAAGAGGCATCGCCGGTGCGATACTCCACTTCGTTCTGCGTGAGTTTCATATAGGCGTCCTCAAGGGAAGCATTGACCGCCGAGAGCTCGTGCAGGGAGATCTGGGCGGCAGCGGCGCGGTCACCGATCTCGGTCACGGTCAATCCGCTGATCTCGAGCACGTCCTGCTCGACGTTGGTGATGGTGACATCGTCCTGTGCCAGCAGGGCGGCGAGTGCCGCCGTATGCGGGCTGCGCACGCGAACCGTGTTCTGCGCGGCCGAGGCGATGATATCGGCGACCGAGGCATCTGCTATCACCCGACCGCGGCCGAGGACGATGATGTGGTCGGCGGTGAGCGCCATCTCGCTCATCAGGTGCGAGGAGAGCAGCACGGTGCGGCCCTCGGCGGCGAGCTGTTTGGTGAGCTTGCGCACCCACTGCACACCCTCGGGATCGAGGCCGTTGACCGGCTCGTCCAGGATGAGGGTGGCCGGGTCGCCGAGCAACGCGGCGGCGATGCCGAGACGCTGGCCCATGCCGAGCGAGAAACCGCCGACGCGCTTACGGGCGACGGACTCCAGGCCGGTGAGGTTGATGACCTCGTGCACCCGGCTAGTGGGGATGTTATGCGTTGCGGCCATGGCGCGCAGGTGGTTGAACGCACTTCGGCCGGTGTGCACGGCCTTGGCGTCGAGCAACACTCCGACCTCACGCAGCGGCGCCTTGTGCTCGCGGTACGGCTTACCGTTGACGATGACCGATCCGGCGCTGGGTCGGTCCAGGCCCACGATCATGCGCATGGTGGTGGACTTGCCTGCGCCGTTCGGCCCGAGAAACCCGGTGACCTTGCCGGGGTGCACCGTGAAGTCGATCGCGTCGACCGCGGTCTTGCTTCCATAGTGCTTGGTCAGGGACTGTGCCTGGATCACGACTGCCTCATTCCGTTGGTGGATAAGGCCCCGATTCACTGCGTTGAAGCCCCCATACCAAACGGTATGGTTTACCCCCTATGTGGCGCATCAACCGTGGGGATGGTTCTGCGCCACCGGTGTCGTACCTGAGTACGACACGCCCTGCCCTACCGTTTGACCGACTTTTCGGGTGCGGGAGCGGCCCCCGACGCCCGCCGGTCGGCGTAGTAGTCGCGCGCCTCGTTCTGGCGTTCACGCTCGATACCGCTCGCGATCGTAGCCCGCAGGTGATCTGGCGAATAGCCGAACGCGTCGACGAGATCGAGGGCATGCGGACGGATGCGCGCGATCAGCCGGTCGATGTAGGCCGTTACGGCCTGGGCCCGCTGGGCAGAGAGACGACCGTGAATGAGGTACCAGGCCAGGTTCTTCTCGACCAGGCCGAGGCCGAACAGGTCGCGCAGCCAGGTGAGCACCTGCTTGGTGCCGGCATCCGCTGTGGCGTCGAGCGCCCGGGTGAACGACTCCCACTGCAGTAGTTCGCCATGGGCGCGTGCTGCTTCGATGAGCTCGTTCTGGTGTGCGTTGAACAAGTCGGCGGCCTGCTTCTTTGGTAGTTTGGTGGCACCGCGCAGCTTGCCGGCGACCTCACCGATCATGCTCTCGACCCGATCGGTGAGCAGCTCGCGCTGCACATCACTCTCGCGGAGGGCGCCGACCGAGCGCGCCGTTGATCCACGGTCGGCAACGGACTGGCCGAGAGTGCGGAGGCCTGTGCCGTGGTAGGCGCGACCAGCGGCGTGCTGCACGACGTAGCGGGCGAGGGCGCCGGCATCCGCTGTGGCGAATTTACGGCTGTAATCGGTAAGCAGACGCTTGGCGACGAGCTGCAGCAGCACGTTGTTGTCGCCCTCGAAGGTCGCGAAGATGTCGAGGTCGGCGCGCAGCCCCACGAGGCGGTTCTCGGCCATGAAGCCGGCACCGCCGCAGGCTTCACGGGCTTCCTGCAGGGTGTCGAGCGCATGCCAGGTGGAGAGTGGCTTGAGCGCGGCAGCGAGGGTCTCGAGGTCTTGCCGGTCATCGTCGGTGTCGGCTTTGCCGCTGAACACGTCGTCGAACTTCACCAGAAATTCGTCGTGTGCGAAGGTCTGGGCGTACGTCGTGGCAAGGCGCGGAAACAACCGGCGCTGGTGCCGCTGGTAGTCGAGGATGACCTCCTCGTCAGTGTCGCTGCCGGCGGTGAACTGCCGACGCTGGCTTCCATAGGTGATTGCGATGGTCAGGGCCAGAGCGGATGCCGCGGTGGCGGCCCCGTCGAGCGATACACGACCCTGCACCAGTGTGCCCAGCATCGTGAAGAAACGACGCCCGGGGCTTGATATCGGGCTGGAGTAGGTGCCGTCCCGGGCGACGTCGCCGTACCGGTTGAGCAGGTTTTCACGCGGGATACGCACGTCGGTAAAGTGCAGGCGACCATTGTCGATGCCGTTGAGGCCCCCCTTCAAACCGTCGTCCTCACCGCCGACACCGGGCAGAAAGTCCCCGTTTTCATCGCGAATCGGCAAATAAAAGGCGTGCACACCGTGGTTGACGCCCTGGGTGATGAGTTGCGCGAACAAGACGGCGGCGATGCCGTCCTTCGCGGCGTTGCCGAGGTAATCCTTCCAGGCAGCGCGAAACGGGGTGTTGACCACGAACTCGCCGGTGGCGGCGTCGAAGGTCGCGGTGGTCGCGATGCTCGCCACGTCGGAGCCGTGACCGATTTCGGTCATGGCGAACGCGCCCGGCACGCTCAGGTCCATGATGCCGGGAAGGTACTTATCGTGGTGCGGCTTGGTGCCGAGGTGCAGCACAGCGGCGCCGAACAGGCCCCACTGCACGCCGCCCTTGATCTGCAGACTCGGGTCGGCAATGACGAGTTCTTCAAAGCCCGCAATGTTTCCACCGTGGTCGTCCTGACCGCCCAGGTGCTTGGGAAAGGCGCGCAGTACGTGGCCGTTGGCTGCGAGTACCTTGAGCTGCTCGAGAACGCGCAGTCGGTGGTCAACCATGGAGAGGCCCTCGATGCGCTGCATATCGGGGCGCGCGGTCACTTCTCGGGCGGCGAGGCGCACGTCGGCCCAGGTGCCGAGCAGCTGGCGCCCGAGTTGTTCAACGTTGACTGCGGGTGCGGTCGGATCACCGATGGACTTGATGGGTCCCGTGTCGAGGCTGGGATCGAGGCTCATCGATCGGGTGCTGGAGCGCTGTTTCGTGTCAACCATGGGTGGTCCTAACTGTTCGCGCGAAAGTGATGATCGCAACGTTAGGGCCGCGTGGTCGTGGTCGTGAAACGCGCGGTGCGGGGGCAACAACGAGAGCTGCCGCCCCGGCATCCGTTTTGTAGGTTTACTACAACATGGAGCCGTGCACACCTGCGCTCCCACACAAATAGCGCACCGTTACGATCAGGCGGAAGCCGCGACGACCTCGATCAGGGCTGCGCCGTAGGCTTCGAGTTTCTTAGCACCGATACCGGTGATGCCGTCGAGCGCGGCGAGCGTGGTGGGGCCTGCTGCGGCCACAGCGATGAGGGTAGCGTCACCGAAGACTATGTACGCGGGAACGCCCTGCTCCTTTGACTCGGCCGAACGCCACCCCCGCAGCGCCTCGAACAGGGTCTCCTGGGCCGTGCTGAGGTCGGCGGCCGCGACTTTCGCTGCGCTCGGGCGGCGGGCGGCGCTGGAACGTGCGGGGCGGTCGGGTTCGCGCCGCAGTCGCACATCGCGACTGCCCCCCAGAACTTCGGCGGCGGCATCCGTCAGCACGAGGGTTCCGTATTCTCCGGAGGTAGCGAGCAGCCCTTGGGCCAGCATCTGGCGCACGACGCCACGCCAGGCCTGGTCGCTGAGATCGGCGCCAAGGCCCCAGGTACTTAGTTCGGTATGCCGGTATTGGGTGGCGCGGGGGGTTTCTTTGCCGCGGAGGATGTCGATGAGGTGGCCGGCACCGAACTTCTGGTTGCGTTCGCGGTGCAGGCGAACGATGGTGGAAAGCAGTTTCTGGGCGGGAATGGTGCCGTCCCAGGCTTCGGGCGGTTCCAGGCAGGTGTCGCAGTTGCCGCAGGGTTCGCTGGTCTGGCCGAAGTAGCGCAGCAGGTTGACGCGGCGGCAGTGCACGGTTTCGCAGAGGGCGAGCATGGCGTCGAGGTGGGCGGAGAGTTTGCGCCGATGGCTGAGGTCACCCGGCGATTCGTCGATCATGCGACGCTGTTGCACGACGTCTTGCAGGCCGTAGGCGAGCCAGGCCGTGGCCGGGGCGCCGTCGCGGCCGGCGCGACCGGTCTCCTGGTAGTAGCCCTCGACCGATTTGGGCAGGTCGATGTGGGCGACGAAGCGCACGTCGGGCTTGTCGATCCCCATACCGAACGCGATGGTGGCCACGATGACGACGCCCTCTTCGCGAAGGAACCGGGACTGGGTGCTGGCGCGCAGTCCCGCGTCGAGCCCGGCGTGATACGGCAGCGCATTGACGCCGTTCTGACGCAGAAACTCGGCGGTCTGGTCGACCGTCTTGCGGCTGAGCGCGTAGACGATTCCGGCGTCGCCGGGGTGCTCCGTCTTCAGGAAGGACAACAGTTGCTTGCGCACCTCGGCCTTACCGACGATGCGGTACTGGATATTGGGCCGGTCGAAGCTCGCCACGAAATGCTTGGCGTTGCCCATCTGCAGGCGGGTCGTGATTTCCTGGTGCGTGGCGTCCGTCGCGGTGGCGGTGAGGGCGATGCGCGGCACGCCCGGCCAGCGGTCGGCGAGTTCGCTGAGCGCGAGGTAGTCCGGCCGAAAATCGTGTCCCCACTGCGACACGCAGTGGGCCTCGTCGATGGCGAACAGGGCGATGGTACCGCGCTCGAGCAGCCGCTTGGTAGCCTCGTTCGACAGCCGCTCCGGGGCGACGTAGAGCAGGTCGAGGTCACCATTCAGGTAGTCGCGTTCGACCTGGTTGCGAGTCTGCGAATCCTGGCTGGAATTGAGGAACTCGGCGCGCACACCCACGGCAGTGAGGGCATCCACCTGGTCTTGCATCAGGGCGATGAGGGGTGAGACGACGATGCCGGTGCCGGGTCGCACGAGCGCGGGAATTTGGTAACACAGGCTCTTGCCGCCGCCGGTGGGCATGAGCACGACGGCGTCCTTGCCGTCGACGACCTGTGCAATGATCTCAGCCTGGTCGCCGCGAAACGAGTCGTAGCCGAACACGGTGTGCAGGGCTTCGGCTGCGGTGGCGAACTTGCGAGTCGCTGCGCGAACCGGGAAGGCGGACCGGGTGGCCGCTGCCCCCCTGCGTTGGCTCGAAGCGGGTGCCACGGCTGGATTGGCCGGCTGCCGCCCGACAAACTGGCTGCCAGCGTACTCCCGGTCCGACTCTGGCGGTGGCGCGTCGTAATCGTCGGGGGCATCGAAGTCGCTCGGGCCGTCGAAGCCACTCGGGCCGTTAAAGTCGCTCGGGCCATCGAAGTCACTGGGTGGTTCAACGTCGTCGGGGTTCCCGGGCAGCTCAGCGTTCCAACTCACCTGCATAACTTTACCCGGCCCCCCTGACACGTTCCCCCGCGCCAATCCGATCCGCGACAGCGGGTAACTGGGTGCTTCGCGGTACCTGAAGCACGCATTTACCCGCTGCCTGGTCAGTCAGCTACGGCGTGTGCGGCGCAGGACGAGCAGGGTCGCTGCGCCAGCGAGCAAGACCGCGCCGATGGCTCCGCCGATCCAGGCGATGGTCGGGAGGGGGCTGTCGCTGGCGGCACTCGATCCGGTGTCCGCGGTGACGTCCGTTGTGGCGGCATCCGCTTCGATCCCGCACGAGGCAGCCGCGGTCGCACCGTCGGCGAGTGACTGGCCCGGGGCTGGCTTCCAGTCGAAAGTGAACTCGTCTGAGATCGAGTGGCCGTCGGTGGAGACCGCCTGCCAGATCACCGTGTATTGCCCGGCCGCACCGAGCTGCGCCGCGGTTTCGATCGTGGCACCGGAGACCGTTGCGCACCCGTCACCGTAGAACAGTGGCGCACTGGCCGGCCCGGTGACGACCATCGCGGCCCCGGAGCCGGATGCGCCGAGATCGAGCAACTGGTCACTCGTGGTGACCGAGAGCACACCGGGCTGCTCGGTCACCACCGCGTCGGCCGCCGGTGAGGAACCGACGACGCTGTTGTGAGCGGATGCCGGGGCCGCGCCCCAGCCCAGGGCCGCTGCAGCTACGACGACCGCGAACACGGCTCGGGCCGCGCGGCGAGTGGCCGAAGCAGTCTGCCGGTGGGTCGACTTCTGGTGCACAGTTCGGTGGAGGGGGGCTGTCGCTTCGTTGGGCGTCGTGTTGGCGCGCACGGTGCTAGACCGACTGCTTGCGTTGGGCGGTGGCGGCCGGTGTGGGGGCGGCACCGCGAGTGGTCGTGAACTTCATGATTATCCTTTAGCGTGGGGTGCCCGGCGCCAACCGAACGGGGCCGGAGCGGACCGTGTTATTCGTTCGGTGCGGCGGGGAAAATGGTCTGATTCGTGCTGTGTCAAGCAAAGAACGCGCTGGACGGCGGGCCACGATGCCGCATGGCCGATAACACGAGAACCAGATCGCGCGGCGCGAACACCGGCGCCTCGTGCCCGATGCGAAGCGGTGCCGCGACCGGCACGACCAAGAGTGCCGGCACGTACAGGGTACGCACGCCCAAGCGAACGCTTTCGACGAGGCCCCAGAACGCGCGCTCCCCAGAACGCAGCACCAGAATAGTGATGATGGCGGCTCCGAGGTGGGCGCCCCACATGGTCGCACCGTCATGCGTGACATCAGCGCCCCCGCCCGGCGCGAGCGGGCCGATCAGACCGGGCAGCGCCGCATGCTGGTGGGTACCCGACGCGGCGAGGGCCTCGGCGCCGAGCGCACCACCGGGTGCGCCGAGTGAAAACAGTCCGTGAAAGATGAGCTGGCTGATCAGCACGGATGCGGCACCACGCCAGAACGACAGGGTACGACCCGAGAGAGCGACGCACACCATGCCGGCGAAGGCGAGCGATACGACGACCGCCAGCAGACCGGGTGCTGAGTCACCACCGAGTGTGTGCGACAGGGCTGCGGCAAAGGTCGAGAACACGGCAACGATCCAGCCGCGTGCGAAGCGGGCCCAGCGTGTGTGCATGACGGACCCTCTCCGGTATCGTCCAGGGTGACTTTTTTCGAGCAACTTCTTTCAGAATAACTGACAGACCTTGCAAAAAGACTGGTGGAAGCTAGTGATCGACCACGGTCGGCAAGTCGTCGTGGATCGAGCGGGCCGTCGGCATTATTTTTCGGTTCAGTGCGGGGAGGGACAGGCGCGCCCGGTGAAGGCGGGCTGGCGCTTTTGTTGGAACGCGGCGAAACCCTCGCGGTAATCGCCCGTGGCGCAGAGCGCCGCCTGGGCGGCGCTCTCGTCGCTCATGCTCTGCCAGAGTCCAAGGCGTTCGTCGCGCAGCGACTGCACGAGCGCCTTGCTCGCAAGAAAAGCCTGAGTGGCGCCGGATGCCGCGCGCGCGGCTGCCTGCTCGGTCGCCGCGTTCAGCTCTGCCGCTGCAAAAACCTGGCTGAACAGGCCGCCGGCGACGGCCTCGGCTCCAGACATAAGGCGTCCGCTGTAGATCAGATCGAGGGTGCGGTGCGCGCCGAGGCGTTCGACGAAGAGGGCGTGTCCACCCGAATCGAGAGTGGCACCGAGGTTGGCGAACGGTGACCCGATCTTGGCGGTATCGGCGACATAGACGACGTCGGTGGCGATGAGCAGGCCGAGGCCCACTCCAAGACACGCGCCGTGGGCGGCCGCGAAGGTCGGTGCCGGAAACCTGCTCATGCGCTGCAGCAGCGGGGTGACCAGATCATCGAGGTAGCCGAGTACGTCATCGGTGCCCGGGTCGACCGCCGAGATATCGCGGCCGGCGCAGAAGGCCCGGCCCACGCCGCTCAGTACGAGTGCGCGCACGCCAACCCGCTCAGCCTCCTGGTAAGCCGCGTCGAGTTCGACGATTGCGGCCTCATCGAGGGCGTTGAGTTTGTTGGGCGCGTTCAGCACCATGTGGGCGACGTCGTTGTCTATTGAGAGCTCAATCACGGCATCCGCTTTCTACGCTGTTGAATGTCGGGCTGTCAGATGCTGGGCTGTCACGTGTTGGGCTGTCACGTGTCATAGTCGACGACGACGATGTCGGTGGTCGGATGCGACTGGCAGGTCAGGACATAGCCGCGAGCGAGTTCTTCTGGCTCGAGCGCGTAGTTCTCGGTCATGGTGACGTCGCCGCTGACCAGTTTGGCGCGGCAGGTTCCGCAGACACCTCCGGCGCAGGCGAAGGGGACGTCGGGCCGCACCCGCAGGGCAGCATTCAGAATACTCTCGTTCGCGTTTACCGGGGTGGTGACCGTGTTGCTCTGGCCGTCGAGTGTGAACTCGATCTGGTAGGTCTTGTCCCCCGTGCCGATGATGACCGGCCGACCGCGGTCACCGTGTGCGGCCGAGGGTTCGCCGGTGGTGAACAGCTCGAAGCGCACGTGCGACCGATCCACGCCGGTACTCTCGAGCGTGTCGCGGCAGAGCTGCACCAATTCGAACGGACCACACAGAAACCACTCATCGACCGTAGCGGGGCGCAGGATCGTGTCGAGCATGCGCCGAAATTTCTCCTCATCGATGCGGCCGGAGAGCAACGAGGATGAGCGCTGCTCGCGAGAGAGCACGTGGTAGAGCGCGAGACGGGCCGGGTAACGGTCCTTGAGCTCGGCAAGTTCGTCGAGGAACATCACGTCGAGCGCGGTGCGGTTGGTGTACACGAGGGTGAACATCGACGTCGGTGAGGCAGCGAGCACGGTGTGCGCGAGCGCCATGAGCGGGGTGATTCCCGAACCAGCGGCCACTCCGACGATGTGCTTATGGCTTCGGCCCTGCAGGGTGGAAACGAAGCTGCCCTGCGGGCTCATCACGTCGAGTGTGTCTCCGGCATGCAGCTCGCTGTTGGCCCAGGTGGAGAACGCGCCGCCAAGGTCGCGTTTGATCGCGACACTGATCTGGCCGGATGTCTCGGGTCGGCAGATCGAATAGCTGCGACGCAGCTCCTTACCGTCAATCGTGGCGCGCAGGGCGAGATGCTGGCCGGGCAGGTAGTTGAACGCGCCCTGCAGTTTGGGGGGGACGAGGAAAGTGACTTCGACGCTGTCGGCCGTGAGCGGGCGCACTTCAGCCACCGTCAGGGTGTGAAAGCGGGCGCGGTGCTTGACCGGCGCCAGAGTCGTGGCAGTCTGCGTGGTGGATTCGAGACGTGTTGCGGCCATTAGAGCACCTTGAAGTAGTCGAACGGCTCGAGGCAGTCTCGGCATTCGTAGAGGGACTTGCAGGAGGTGGAACCGAAGTGCGCGAGCTCGCGGGTGTTGAGTGAAGAGCAGCGCGGGCACTTGACGGCCATTTTCAGACGAATCGGGCCGACTGGCCCGGAACCACGCACGGTCGCGTGCCCGGTTGGGGCGGCGATGCCGTATTCGCGGAGTTTATTCATACCGATCACGCTCATCCAGTCGGTGGTCCAGGCCGGGCTGAGTACGAGCCGCACCGACACATTCTCGTAGCCAGCGCTCACAAGCACCGCCAGGACGTCGTCGCGCATGGCGTCCATGGCGGGGCATCCGCTGTAGGTCGGCGTCAGGGTCACCGCGACAGCATCGCGGGTGACCCTGACCGACCGCAGCACACCGAGGTCTTCAATGGTGAGTACCGGAATCTCGGGGTCGACGACCTGCGCGGCGAGCGTCCAGGCGGCGAGCGAAGCCGCGTCGATGGGACGCGGGCGCGAGATCGCCTCGTGCGCGGCGGCGGTCACCATGATGCTCCGGGGTGGGCGCGGGTGAGTACCTGCATCTCGGCGAGGAGAAAAGCGAGGTGTTCGGAATGTTTTCCGATGCGGCCTCCGCCCGAGGCGACGAATCCGCTGGGGAGTTCGACTTCGACTTCAGCGAACACCGGTGCGATGGCGGCGTCGAAAGCGGGGCGCAGGCTCGACGGGCGCACCGCGATTCCTTCGAGGCGGTCGATGAGTGGTTCGTCCCGGAAGATCTCGTCGACGTAGGGCCACAGGTCGGACAGGGCGGTGATCATTCGGCGACGCGATTCGTCGGTGCCCTGCGCCAGGCGCAGCACCCACTGGGTCGCGTGGTCGCGGTGGTAGTCGACCTCTTTCACTGCCTTGGCGGCGATCGCGGCAAGCGTTTCATCAGCGGATGCCCGCAGCCGGCTGTACAGCTCGAACACGTAGTGGGACACGACGAACTGGCGTGCGATCGTGTGTGCGAAGTCACCGTTGGGCTGCTCGACGATGTGCAGCGACCGAAAATCGGGCTCGGTACGCCAGTAGGCGAGGTCATCTTCGGTACGGTTCGTCGCCGTTCCGGCGTAGTGCAGCAGGGACCGGGCGTGGCCGATCAGGTCGAGGGCGACGTTGCCGAGGGCGACGTCTTCTTCAAGCTCGGGTGCGCGGGAGATCCAGGCGCCAAGCTGCTGGGCCAGGACCAGCGCGTCATCGCCGAGCCACAGGGCGTACTCCGCGATGTCGGGTGTCGCGTTCGACGTGCCCTCGATGAGTTCAGCGTCGAGGGTGGTGACAGCGACGGCGACGTGACCGTGGTCGTCGGCATCCGCTCCGGCGCTGTCAATGTTCACAGTGTCGTCGTTCATAGGTGCTTCACGCCTTCACTCTTGGAGTAGTAGCTCGCGTGGCGGTAGTTCTTGCCGGCGGATGATTCGAAGAAGGCGCCCTTGGCGTCTGGATCACTCGTGGTGATGGCGGCGGCGGGAACGACCCAGACCGAGACTCCCTCACTGCGGCGGGTGTACAGGTCACGGGCATTGCGCACGGCGAGGGTTTCGTCGGGAGCGTGGAGGGAGCCAACGTGTACGTGGCTGAGGCCGCGGTTGGAGCGAACGAAGACCTCCCAGAGGGGCCAGATTTCAGCAGCGGAATCGCCGGGAGTGGTCATTTGCATGCCATTTCTTCGGTTCGTGCAAACTGTTTGCGGGCGGTTTGTTTAATGGCATAGGCTGCGGCGGCTTCGCGCACCCACGCGCCGTCATCGTGGGCGTCGCGTCGACGCTGTAGACGCTGGGCGTTGTTCGGGCCGCGACCGGCGAGCACCTCGTGAAACTCGGTCCAGTCGATCTCACCAAGATCCCACTGCTGGGTTTGCTCGTTGAAGTGCAGGTCGGGGTCGGGCAGGGTGACGCCGAGCACGGCCGCCTGGGGAACGAGCATGTTCACGAAGCGCTGGCGCAGTTCGTCGTTTGAGTGACGCTTGATCTTCCACGCCATGGACTGCGCGGAGTTGGGCGAGTCATCGTCGGGCGGCCCGAACATCATGAGCGCGGGCCAGTACCACCGGTTGACCGACTCCTGGGCCATCTGGCGCTGCTCCTGGGTACCGGCCATAAGTTCAAGCAGAATTTCGAAGCCCTGACGCTGGTGGAAGGATTCTTCCTTGCAGATGCGCACCATCGCACGACCGTAGGGACCATACGAGGCGCGGCAGAGGGGCACTTGGTTGCAGATAGCGGCACCGTCGACCAGCCATCCGATCGAGCCCATGTCTGCCCAGGTCGGAGTCGGGTAATTGAAGATCGACGAGTAACGCGCCTTGCCGGCGATGAGGGCATCCGTCATGTCATCGCGGGTGGCGCCGAGGGTCTGCGCGGCGGAATAGAGGTAGAGGCCGTGGCCGGCTTCGTCTTGCACCTTGGCCATGAGAATGGCTTTGCGCTTGAGGCTCGGGGCGCGAGTGATCCAGTTCGACTCGGGCTGCATGCCGATGATCTCCGAGTGTGCGTGCTGCGAGATCTGGCGCACGAGTGACTTACGGTACCCCTCAGGCATCCAATCGCGCGGTTCGATGCGCGAGTCGGCTTCGATCAAGTCGTTGAACTGCTGCTCTTCGACGCTGATATCGGCGGTTGCGCTCGAATCGGGCGTGATGGTGCTTGTCATCATCGGCTCCTGGTCTGCGTTGACTGTGGTGATCGTGGTTGGTTTCGTGCACAAGCGGACGGCGCTAAAGTGGCGCACGCTGGCAATGTCGGGCACGGATGCGCGATTTATTACCGACCGATCGTTCAGTTAGTATATAGTCACATTATCGGCCGGGCAACCCCGACCGAAACGGCCACTCAACGAGGAGAACCGAATGACCGAATCGCGCTCTGTCGGCAGCCAGGCGATGATGAAGCGCGACCGGGCATCCGCTTCTCTGGGAATGATCGTGCACCAAAACGAACCCGGCTACTCGGTAGTATCCATGGTCGTACGTGACGACATGCTCAATGGGTTTGATGTGACCCACGGCGGTTTCGTGTTCGCCCTCGCCGACACGGCGTTCGCCATTGCCTGCAATGATTCGCACCACGTCACGTTGGCCGCTGGTGCTGACATCACATTTCTGGCGCCGACCACGAGCGGCCAGAATCTCACCGCGACCGCACTGCTGCGCGTGAAGAGCGGCCGCAGCGGCATCTATGACGTCCGGATCACCGTCGACAACGACGTGACCATCGCCGAATTTCGCGGTCACAGCCGCACCACCAACTTGCCCGTTCCCGACAGCAGTCACCTCTAACCCTTCCGGAAGGCACCATGTCAACGCTGACTAAGACCCGTCTGCACGCACCGGCACTCGACGAACTCGACGCGGCCGAGCGGATGTCCCAGGGCGAAATCCGCGCGCTGCAACTGATTCGGTTACAGAACACCGTGCGGCACGCCTACGAGAATGTACCCCTCTATACGCGCAAATTTGATGCTGCCGGTGTGCACCCCCGCGACATTCGCAGCTTGGAAGATATCTCGCTCTTGCCCTTCACCACCAAAGACGACCTGCGGATCTCCTACCCCTTCGGCATGTTCGCGGTACCGATGGACCGGGTCGCGCGCATTCACACATCGTCAGGGACAACCGGCCTGCCGACCGTGGTCGGGTACACCAAGAACGACCTCGCTATGTGGGCTGGTCTGGTAGCCCGCAGCCTGCGTGCGTCTGGCGTGCGCCCGGGAATGAAGGTGCACAACGCCTACGGCTACGGTTTGTTCACGGGCGGGCTCGGCGCCCATGCCGGCATTGAAGCGCTGGGCGCTTGCGTCATTCCTATGTCGGGCGGCCAGACCAACAAGCAGGTCCAGATGATCACCGACTTCGAGCCCGACGTCATCCTGTCAACGCCCAGCTACCTACTCACGATCACCGACGCCATGGTTGCTGCCGGTCTTGATCCACGCCGCTCGAGCCTGAAGGCCGGCGTGCTCGGTGCAGAGCCGTGGACCAATCAGATGCGTCTGGAACTTGAGGACCGCCTCGATTTCGATGCGCTCGACATCTATGGCCTCAGCGAGGTCATGGGGCCTGGTGTCGGCAATGAGTGCATCGAGTCCAAGGACGGCCCACACCTTTGGGAAGATCACTTTCTGCCCGAGATCATCAATGGTGACACCGGACACAGCCTGCCCGATGGAGAAACCGGCGAGCTCGTCTTCACGTCGCTGACCAAGGAGGCCTTTCCGGTCATCCGCTACCGCACCCGCGACCTGACTCGATTACTGCCCGGCACCGCGCGGCCGGGAATGCGCCGGATGGAAAAGATCACCGGCCGCAACGACGACATGATCATTCTGCGCGGGGTAAACCTGTTCCCGACCCAGATCGAGGAGATCGTTCTCGGAATCGAGCACCTCTCCCCGCACTTCGTACTCGAGTTGACGCGACCGTCGCGCATGGACGAGCTCACCGTACGCATCGAGCGACACGAGCATGCCAATGATGCCTCATCCGCCATTGCGCGTGGGTTGCTCATTGCCCTGATCAAGGATCGGATCGGATCGAGCGTGAACGTGCTCATAGTCGAACCCGGCACCCTGCCGCGCAGTGCCGGAAAGCACAAACGCGTCTACGATCTGCGCTAGCCGGCCATGGTCGGTACGCCTGCGTGAGAGACTCAAGTCCTATGCCTGACGTACACCCACCTAAACGCGGCCGCCCCGGCTATGACCAGCGCGCCATTCTTGAGATCGCCGTGACCGCGTTCAACGAATTCGGTTACGACGCGACCTCGATGGGAGTGCTCGCGACGCGGCTGGCCCTGTCGAAGGCTGCTATCTATCACCACTTCACCTCCAAGGACGAAGTGCTCCAGCTTGCCCTCGATGAAGCCCTCAACGGTCTCGAGGGCGTGCTGCTCGAGTCTGGCGCGCTGACCGGTAGTGCGATTGACCGCCTGGCCTACGTGCTTCGGGGGGCCGTGCACATTTTGACGTCTCGGCTACCGTATGTCACCCTCCTGTTGCGTGTGCGTGGTAACACGGAAGTCGAGCGCTTGGCGCTCACCCGTCGCCGCGCCTTTGACCGAGCGGTCTCTGCCCTGGTCATCGAAGCCCGTGATGAGGGCTCATTGCGCAGCGACATCGACCCGCGCGTCGTCACGCGCTTGCTCTTCGGCATGGTCAATTCGATCGCCGAGTGGTATCGCCCCGAGGGCCCCGAAGACGCCGGTCACCTCGCGGACGACGTGCTTGCCGTAGCCCTGGACGGCCTCCGCCGCCGCTAGTACCTGAACGAGAAGAGGCCACGCACAGTGTGCGTGGCCTCTTTTGTTCGGTTAACGCATAACAACCACCCGGGGTGGTTGTTAACGCAGAAAAGCCATCCCGTGAGGGATGGCTTTTCTGGTGTTTCTAAGTTAAGTCCGGCGGTGTCCTACTCTCCCA
>NZ_PJJW01000026.1:0-83837 GCF_002929675.1 Cryobacterium sp. M15 | reverse complement strand
TAGTTCGGCTTAGTGCACCACCCTGCTAAGGTGGAGTACCCTTTACGGGGTACCGTGGGTTCAAATCCCACCGTCTCCGCAACCATGTGAACCCCTGAATCCCATATAAACATTGGGAGTCAGGGGTTTTCTTTTGCCCCAAAATTCTGTTTTGGCAACATTTTGGCAACATTTGAAAAAATAGCGGCCTGATTCAAACGGTCTGCAACGGCGTCCAGGTCGTCATCGAAGAGGTCCGCGTAGGTGTCGAGGGTCATCGCTGCGGAGGCATGACCGAGCATCCGTTGCACCGCTTTGACGTTTGCGCCGACGCTCACAGCGAGACTTGCGGCCGTGTGGCGGAGGTCGTGAATTGTCATCCGTGGTAGGCCTGCCGTCGTAAGTGCCGTCAGAAACCAGCTCCGCGTGCCTAGGCTTACCCGGGTGCGTTTGAGGTGGTTTCCGAATCGATCGGCGAAGACGAGTGCCGTTGCCGGCTTGTCTCGACATTCGTCCCTCAGTCCGGGGAGCAGGAACGCGGGGAAGGGCACCGAGCGCACTTTGTAGGACTTCGGAGTTCCGACCTCTATCTGCGAACCGACCTCAACAGCGTTGCGATTGACGTTGATTCTGCGCTTGAGAAAGTCGATGTCCTTGACCTGAAGCCCGATGGCTTCGCCCCAGCGGAGGCCGCAATACGCCATTATGAGAACGAGAGTTGCACGGTCGCCGGAGGCGGTCGCCAGCGCTGCGACCTGTCTGTGTGACAGGTAGGTGTGCTCCTTGGCAATCTTGCGAGGCAGGTTCACGCCGCGCGCCGGATTCGAGGTGATTCGCTTGTCCTTGACGGCAACGTCGAGGGTGGAAGCGAGGACGCCGTAGGCGCGGAGGACAGTCGTCGCGCCCTTTACCGCGGTAAGTTCAGTCACCCACGACTGAACGTCACTGTGACGAATTTCGCCCACAGTTCGGGTGCCCCAAGCTGGCTTCACGTAGAGGCGCCACGCGATTTCAACCGGGCGAAGGCTGGAGGGCTTGAGATGTGACTGGTGGTGGAGCCATTGAACACCCAATGTCGCAATGGTCAATCGACCAGCCGAGGCCTCGATGAAATCGCCGTTCGCCTTGGTGACTTCGACCGTTGAGAGAAAGAGCGCGGCATCCCGTTTCGTCGTAAAGCCGCGTTTCTGTGCTTGATCGTGGTCCGGCTTGCGATAGACGACTCGGTAGCGCTTACCGGCCTTCGTCAGATACGAGTAGATGCTGCCCATGACCTCACCTCGGGATCGTCAGTGATTGTGCTGGATCCACTCTCCTCCCGCCCACCGACATTGGGCTGGGCGAAGTCAGTAAGACCAGCCCTCTGTTTCTCAGCCAGCCGCGGCCAGATAACTAGTCAGTTGTTTGATACGCCGGCTGACTTTAGGGAGGCGCACTTCGGTGGTGTCGAATGCAGTAGTCGCAGCGATTTTTCTCAGCGAACTCTACGAATCGCTCGCCCTCGACTTTTACAGCCAAACGACTTCGCTCGCGGAGCTGCGTGTGGAGCTCCGGCGTCGCCAAGAGCTGGGCGCGTTCGGAGTGTTCGTCGTTGGTGGCCCAGTGGTAAGCGCCGTCGACCTCGCTCAAGATCCAGGCATCGAACTGGACCACGGTCATGTTATCGAAGCTCGAGCTGAGGTTGGCGATGTCGAACCGGGCCGAGGGTGTGGCGATGGGGGCGAGGAGGAAGATTGGCGAGACGCGTAGGGCCTTGGCGATGTTGAGCAGTTGGCTGACGGGAAGGTCGTCCTTGCCGCCAGCCTCGATATTCTGCACGATCGATTCGGTGACATTGTCGCCTGGGATGAGATCGGCGAGGGCTCTAGCCGAACGGATGGCGTGCTGCTTGCGAATCGCTTGAATGCGTTCGCCGATCCCAGCCTGCGCCAGAAAATTCATCACGCGCACAGAGTGCAACTCAAGGGCGACACCTCGACGGCTCACACGCGGACGACAGTTATTCGGCCCGGGCTCAGCGGTCTACTTGACCCATCCTTCGAGGTCCCAGCCCGCGTCGGTGAGATAGCTGCTGAGTTGTTCGATGCGCCGGTTTGCCTCGGCAAGTCGTTCCTGCGTGGTATCCCAGATCGCGGGGTCCGTGCTGACCTCACCCGGCGGCGTGAGTTCCGCTTCGATGGCCAAGTTGGTGGTGAGACGGCGGCGCTCGCGCAGGCTGGCAATGAGCTGGCGCGTGGCCTCGAGCTGCGAGCGTTCCGTGCGCTCGGTGAGGTCACGCCACCGGTAGGTGCCATTCGTTTCCCCGGAGATCCAGGCATCGAATTCAGCGACGGTCATTCCCTCGAAGGTATTGCTGAGGTTGACCAGGTCGAGCGCGTCATGCGGGCGCCCGATTGGTGCAAGGAGAAAAACCGGTGGAACGCGCAGCGCGTGGGAGATGTTCAGGAGTTGGCTGACCGAGAGGTCTTGTTTGCGGCCGGCTTCAAGGTTTTGCAGGATCGCCTCGGTGACATTGCCGCCGGGCATGAGGTCGGCGAGGTCCTTGGCGGAGCGGATGCCGTGCCGTTTCCGGATGGCTTGAATCCGCTCGCCAATTCCGGACTGCCTCACAAAACCTGTCATGCCGACACCGTACAGCTATTGGTCCTTGTCAAACAGCGAAAAGCGTTTTATTGTGATCGCAACACGAAGCAATGAGTGTCTCGTGTCACCGAAGGGACGTAATCATGACCGAAGAATTCATCCTCCCCGTCGTCGTCGCCGAACTCACCGGACTGACCGTCGGCGGGCTGGCCCATCTGCGCTACTTGGGTCGGGGACCGCGCTTCTACAAGCCGACGCCGAAGAAAGTCCTGTACAAGCGGGCCGAAGTGATCGCCTGGGTCGAGGCGAGCGCACAGACGCAGACGGGCAAACGCGCCCTCGTGACGCGGTGAGGCCGCGCCTCCTGTTGCAGGCGACCAGGTCGTCGGCTCGCGGCAGGCCAAAGATAAAGCCCCGGGTTGCACCCCGGGGCAAGGATCGAACACCCGCAAAGGATCTGATCTATGTCCAGAATACTGAAATTCTGCCATCTCGCAACGCCTCGCACCCGATCCGGTGGGTGAGAGCACTGTGGGCCTATATGCGGCTAAGGGCGCGGTTCTCGCAGCTGCACGCCTGGGCCTGGGGCACGCGGCAACCCGGCTGCTCGTGCACATGGCCTTGGAAACCTGGGACGACACCGACAACCCCAGTAATCAACCGCCGCGACGGTACTTCGCATCCCGAGAATCCTCGGCGATCGCCCTGGGCTATCTGGCTCCGGACAACGGATCAGAGTCGGCGTATCACTCGGTCAAGCGGGCGATCGCGGAACTCGTCGCCAGCGGCGCTATCGAGCGAGTCAGTGCTGGCCACCGTGGCCACAATGCCGAGTTCAATCTGCTCGTCGACAGCACGAGACCGGGCGGTCACCGACGGTACGAGACCAACGTCATTCCGATGCTTCGACGCGGAGGTTTGGGGGCCGGTGAGCGGCCTCCGTAGGGGGCCGTTTAGCGTACCGATAGGGGGCCAGATCTGGCCCTATAGGGGGCCGCTGATCGGCCCCCCTAACAGTACTAACAGGACAAACAAAATATTAACAGTACGCGCGCGCGAAAAACACCTATGGATAACTTGCCAGCAACGTCGGGCAAAGGCCCCTTGAACGCGGCCGCAATCGGCGCGCATCCCCACCGCGTGAAACACAATTTGTGACCTGTCCGGCCGATCACCGTAGCTCGCTACGCGCCTCCCGTTCCCAGATTCTCAGACGCGGTCGCTGGCTCCCTTATCTCGTCTGAAATTTGGGGCACTCCCGGCGCTCCCGCTCGCTATCGATTCTTCTCGCCGGACGGCACAAAAAACAGTTGGTCGAAGAACCCAAAGCCAACGACTCCCCACCGCAATTCAACGCACCACCCCTCGAAGGAGAAGCACTCATGTCCACACGCACCATCATCGGCAACCTGGCGCTGGACCCCGAAGTCGTCACAGCCGGCAGCATTCAGATCACCAAGCTGCGAGTCATCGAGAACACCGGCGAGTACCGCGGCGGCAAATGGCTCGCCCACGACGCCGCAACTACGCATTTCGTGGAAGCTAAGTTCGAGCTCGGCCAAAACGTCGCCGCCACCTTGCATAAGGGCGACCCCGTCATCGTCGTCGGCCGCGAACACACTGACAGCTGGGGCGACGAGCAGACACGCCAATACGGCCGCGTCATCGACGCCGACAACGTCGGACCCGACCTCAACCGCGCCGTCGCCACCGTTCGCCGCAACTCCAAGCCTGACACCGAATAGCTATCCCGGGTGGGCCGCACGCGCGGCCCACCCTGAATACCTCATGAAAAGAGCACCACCATGAACGACCACGACAGCGAATTGATCAGCCGGGCGAACGAGCTGGCCGACATCGCACGCAGCCTGGCGCACGCGGCTCGGGCGATCGAACGGCCCTACGACTCGTACCTGCTGCTCGGGTGTCTGACCGCCACCCAACGCTCCCTCGGCCAGGTGTACGACCAGCTCGCCAACTGGCACAGCACCGTCGTCGACGGCGTCGAGTACAACGGCGAAGACGGCTGCGGCGCCAGCTGCGCGCCCGGAGTCGCTCGGGCTGAACTCGGCCTTCGCGATGCCGCCCAATTCGCCGGCATCGTCGAAGATGCCCTCATGCAAGCCTACAACGCCAACAGCGTCGTCCGCTGGTTCGACAGCGTGGAACGATTCCGGCGCTTGTCGTAACGAGCTGATTCCGGCGACGGAACGGCCCGTGATCGCACATCGAGTTGTCCATGTCTCGACGGCTGAAACGACATAGAGCCGACAAGATTTGGCCGCTCGCGTCGACGCTTCCGCGGGTGCAGCGTCACGGGATGCCATCGATATCCGGGCCCCCATTTCGGCTTCGCCCGGCGGAGCAGGTCCAGTGCGGGCGACTGCTAGATGAGCAGCAGGGGGGCCAAAGATCGGTCGCAGGCACCACGTCGTCCGTCACGAATTTGACGCACGGAGAGCGCCACAAGCCTGCGCGGGTATTCGTTTACCTGTTCACCGGCGGCGAATAGGTAAACGAATGGGTGCGGGGTCTCTTTCCCTGTCCCACCGCCGCCCCCTCGCTGCGCTCGCTTCCCAACCTCCCACACCCATCGTTCCTCAGTGTGTAGGAGGTTGGGAAGTAAAGGGGTGGTGGTGGGACAGGGAAAGAGAAGAAAAAAGTAGAAGAAAAAAACAGAAGTACAAAAACAAAAAAAATAAAAAACTGAGAAGAAAAAAGAGGGAGAACAAGAAGAGAAGACAGAGAAGAAGTGAAAAAAGTGACAGGAAAAGCCAGGGAAAGCCGGCAGAAAATGTGGGAGTCGACGGCAGAAAGTAGGAAGCAATCGGGTAAGAAAAGCGACGAGCAGAAGCGGTGAGGTCGATGAGTTGAAGTCGACGATGTGCGGTGTGGCATGCGGGGCTGTGTCGGTGGCTGGGTGCAGAATCGTGGTGGAAAGCTGAAACGTTGTCAGTTCGGAGGCTGAGTGATGGTGCAGGTGACGGAGCGCGACGAGGCACTTTTGGCGTGGTTGGACGTTGTTCGGCTCGCCGATATGGACGCCGTGCGGTGGGCGTTGGGCGCCCTGTCGGGTGCTGGTGAGCCGGTGTCATTGCGCCGTGCGCAGCAGTGGGCTGCGCGGATGATCGGGACTGGATTGGTGGACCGGGGCCGGGTGGCGTATCGGGATGGGTCGATAGTGTGGGCCACCTATCTGGCGATTGGGAAGCCGGCGCCAAATCTGTTTCGGCAGACGACCCGGCACGAGGTAGCGGTCGCGACGGTATCGGCCCGCTATCTGGCGCAGGGGTTCACGTGGCGGCGGGATCGCAAACCGAACAGCGTGCGCGAGCATCAGGCCGATGGGGTGGCCGAGCGTGACGGGGTTGTCGAACTGGTGGAGGTGGAGCTGACGCCGAAGACGTGGCAGCGGTATCAGTCGATTTGTCAGAACCACGCGTATCGCTTGGCGCATGAGGGGATTGATCGGGTGGTGTATTTCTGCACGGCAGACGCTGATCGGGCGGTGACACGGGAGGCTGACAAGTACCTGGTCCGCACCGACCGATCCCGGTTCGTTTCCCAACACTCCCTCGACGCGCGCGGGTACTGGACCGGCGCCGAGCTGGGCGCCGGGGCCTACGCGACTGCACACGGACGAGCCGCCCTTGTGGTGGAGCTCGAGAGCACCAGCGAGTGGGCCGAGTCGACGCAGGTCCACGCATGAGCGAGACGGCCGCTCCGGTAGAGACGGACGCTACCAGCGACACGATCGTGCGGCTGCTCGGCGCCGTGTTCGCGGTCGTTATGGTTTTGCTTGCGTTGCCTCTGGTCGTACCGGTCGTGGTGAGTCGGATTGCCGGCGACGTGATTGCGACGAAGACCCGGTTTTGGGTGGTGTGGCGGTGGCAGTGGACAGTCAATACCGTTGGCATCCTCCTCGTAGCCGCGCTCCTCACTTGGGAGGCAATCCTGCTGGCGGACTGGATCCGTTCCGGGGCCGCGGCCGAGTTCTTTGACGACGCTGAGTGGTGGGCGCAGCTCTGGCCGATGTTTGGTCCGTGGGTGGTGGCGAATTTCTTTGCCGGGGTGCTGCTACTGCCGGCGGCGTGGTCGTTGCGGCGGCGGAAGATCGCCGAGCAGGTGCGGTCCCGGCGAGTATCGAACGTGGTGCGGCAGGAGAAGATTGAGACCGCACGTAAGCGCGCTGCCGATAGCAGCGTGGCCCGCCGCATCGGCGTGCGCCTCGAGGCCGAGACGGGCCGCATCGTCGGCACCACTCGCCAAGCGGTCACCGTGCCGCTGGCTGTGGCAGATCAGCGGCAGGCGTTCGGGGTGACGAGTCGGGTGACGGTTCGGACCCTCGCTGACCGCTTCTATGACATGCGCCGCGTGCGCGACTGGGTCGATGCCACCGGCAAATATCTGGTGCTGCCGCCGACGGCATCGTCGGTGCGGGCACTGATCATCGCGGAGTCCGGCAGCGGCAAAACCGTCCTGATCAACGGACTCGTGCTGTGTGCATTGGAATACGGGTGGCCCGTGTTCGTCATAGACGCAAAAGGCGACCCGGCTGACGCCGAGAACCTGGTCGCCGTGGCGCAGACCTACGGCCGCACCGCGACAACCGGCGGTACGTGGAACCTCTTCAACGGCACCGGCGACCAGGTCACGGCGAAGCTGATGCGACTGATGCCCGTCCCTGACGGTGCCAACCAGCATTATCTCGATGAGATCCGTGGGGTGCTGCAAATGGTGCAAGGCAGGTCTCCGCTGCGCAGCATCGATGACCTGCGCGAGCGCCTGACGTATCCAGCCCGGTTCGTGGACGACACAGACGACCTACCGCTGATCAACAAGCGTGTGGAGCGAGACGGGTCGACCGCGGGAGCACGAGCGTTGCAGAGCCTGCTTGTGGCGCTTCGGCCGATGCAACGCTGGATCGGCCAGGACGGCTGGTCTTACAACGCGCCGAAAGCTGACGTGACGGTCATTCCGCTGTCGCCGGTCGACGATGCTCAGGCGCGGCTGGGTGATCTGCTCCTGCTGGACTTGCGGAACTTTCTCGCCACCCGGTTGGAGCGGCGCGACAAGTCCCCGGTGGTCGTCATCGTTGACGAGTTCCCCCAGCTGGTGACCGGTGCGCAGGACCCGGGTGATACCGCGGGGAGCCTGTTTGAGACGGCGCGCAGCGCCGGCGTCGGCCTGGTCCTCGCGACGCAGAGCCCGGCCGGCCTGTCTAACGATGAGGTCCGCCGGCGCCGTGCACTCACGAGTGGCGCGGCGCTGATCTTTGGCCGGTCCAAAGACCCGGAAGATGTGGTGAAGTATGCCGGGACGGTGATGCGGATGGAATCCGCCGGCCGCGCCACCGGCGAGGAGCTCGGCAGCGCCCGCGCCCAACACACCTACGTCATACCGCCGCAGGACGTACGGGAAGCGGCGGACGGCGCGTTCTGGATCGTGCAGGGCGGCGCGATCGCTCCGTTCCGAGCACTGCCCAACCGGCAACTGCAGACACCAGTATCCGTTCCAGTCACGCCGGTGCCGGCGCCGGCTGATGTCGAGGGTGGTCGTGACGCGGAAGTCGTGCGGCTCGACGTCCTCAAGACGGATGAATCCGGGAGCGCCGCCTGACCGATACGGGCAGCGCTCCCGCCAGAGTCAGAGTCGGTCGGCGTCGTCAATGCTGGCGACAAGTTGGGCGCCGAACTGACGGATGAGCCGCTCGCATCCCGCATTAGCCACGGTCGCAGCCAACCCGCGCACGGCGCCGCACGGTCGGCCCAGTTCCATGGCGGTCACCGCAGTGTTCAGGTCCCCGGACTCGTACTCCGCTTCGACAATGACGGTCTTGGTTGCGAGCGCCGCGAGGAGTCGGTTGCCACGTCGGAACCGCCACGCCGAGGGCGAGCAGCCCGGTGGGATCTCACTCACGACGACACCGCACGTCGCGACTGCGTCGACCAGCTCCGCGATTTCCGCAGGGAAGGTGTCGTCCAGGCCCGTGGGAAGAACAACCACGTTGCGGCCCGCGAATGCCCGACCGGTGGCGAGGACGGCGGTGTCGATGCCGCGAGCGGCGCCGGAGGCAATTGCCCAGCCGCGCTCGATTAGACCGGAGGCCAGGTCCACACATACGTGCTTGCCGTACGGGGTCGCGAACTGCGTGCCCGTCAGCGACACGCTCGGCGCGCTCAGAAGGGAAGCGTCCCCGCGTACCCAGAGCGCAAACGGACTTGTCTCTCCGAGATCGGCAACGGAGGCCGGCCAGTTCGGGTGTGATGGCGTGAGCAGCTCGTACCCGCCTGCGACGGTGAGGCGGATCGTGTCGACGACCCGGTTGACCGAATAACGAGGCAGACTGGTCGATCGCAGCTGCGCGAGGGTCCCGTCTTGGCTGGCCGCAGTATCGCCGTTGAGGCTGAGTAGAGCGGTCAGGGCTGGTTCGGCCCCATACCGGGCGATGAGTGCGCCGACGTGGGGGTCGCCGGGTTCGGCGATGGTGGCCCAAGCGGTGCGTGCGATGGTGTCGGGGCTGATGGGACTGCTCACGGTGGTGTCGGTGCTGATGGTGTCGATAACCGCAGCGATGGTCATGATGGTGGCTCCCTCTCCTGGACCGAATATTTTGTTTGCCTTCCGGCGAGAGAAATCGATAGCGAGCGGGAGAGCTGTAGTGCCCAGAATCTCAGGCGAAATAAGGGAGCCTGCGACCGCGTCTGAGAATCTGGGAACGTAGGCGCGAAGCGAGCTACGATGACCGGCCGGAAAGGTCAAACAAGCCCTTGAAAACAGGCCGCGGATGCGGCTCAAAATTTGAGGTTCGCAGCGGCGCCAGCCGCTTCCGCACAGGTCTTTTCCCCTGCAAACTGACGAGCACTTGCCAAGGGCGTGGGAGACTGCTCGGTCCCGGGGCCGCTGTTGCAGCCGGGACTTTTTGAGGGCATTTCGTGTCTTCTTGGCGGTGTGTCGCATGCAATGTCAGAGGTGAGCATTACTCTCGACGTAGACGGCAACGACGCCGCACAGAAAGGGAAAAGTGACGGTGCACACCCGGTCCGCTCGAACGGATACGACAGCATGGCTGGCAGAAATATGCCCGGCTATTGCCCTAATCCGCCAATGCCCGACCAGCCCCGTGACTGATTCCAATCGCTGTGTCGTTGTGGTGATTGACGAGCACCGTATGGAGTCCTAGAGAGGGAGATTTTCTTGTGTCCAGTCAGAATCAGGAAACAACGACACAGACCACGAACCACCACACGGACCCACCCGTGCGCACCGCATTTCGCGGCGCCTCACGTGCGCAGGGCTACATCGAAGCGGATGCTCCCACCAACGAACGCCCTGCCGCCACGGACCCAGAGCTCCGGGCCGTCGACGAGACTGGTGCACCGTCCACCGCGACGCCGAAGATGCTGGCAGGAAGCCAGCCGGAGCCGGCTCTGGCCGATCTGTTTGGCTGTTCCGATCACGACCTCGGACTGCTCTCCACAGCCCCGCAAGCGCAGGGTGCGCAGCGCGGCCTGCGCGGCGTGCTGTCGCGCCTTGGGTTCTCGATGACGCCGGGGCCGGCGGAGCTGGCCGAGCGCGAACAGACCGAAGCGTTGCGGCGGGATGAGGAAACGATTCGGCAGGCGACGTGGACGCGTGCGGTGAGCGTGTTGGTCGCCAACCAGAAGGGCGGCGTCGGGAAGACGCCGTCGGCGATCATCGTCGGCGGAGTCCTCGCCGCCGCCCGTGGCGGATCGGTGTGCATCCTCGAGGTGTCCGACGATCCCGGCGCGCTGTCGTTCCGGGCGGAGGGGAACCCGGCCCGCGGCGTGGGCGAACTCGTCCGCGACGTCGACACCATCACCAGCGCCGGGCAACTCGCCGGCTACACAGCCCCGCAAACCTCGTTCGCGTCCGTGATCGGTACCGTCCGGCGCCGGCCGCGCCTGACCCACCAGGATGTGGTGGCCGTCGCGGCGGTCGTCGATCAGTACTACGGCATCCGCGTCATGGACAGCGGCAACCAGCCCTCCTCCTCAGCGTTCCAGGGCGCCGTCGATACGGCCGATGCGTTGGTGATTCCGGTGTTCAACGCCGGGGACGCGGTGTTGGAAGCGGTCGCGCTGCTGGACGTACTCCGGTCGGCCGGCGGCAAGGCAGCGAGCCTGGCCGACCACGCCACGATCCTGCGGCTGACCGACGGCCGGCCGGAAAACAGGCAGGTCGTCGACCGCGTCGACCAGATCATCGCCGACGCTGGCGTCGAGCAGGTGTTCACCATCCCGTATGACCCGCACATCGCCGAGCGCGGGCAGATCACCCTCGATCACCTCGACCCACGGACGCGGCGGGCGTTCGCCGCAGCGGCCGCGGGCGTCGTGCGTACCCTGCAAGCCACCGTTCGATAGCCGCGAAAGGCGAACTGTCATGCTCACAGAATCCCTGCAGACCCTCGTGGGCACCGTGGTGCGCACGATCGACAATCCGCTCGACGGCATCCTGCCGGACTTCACCATCTTTGGGGCGGAATTCACCCTGCTCTGGCAGAAGCTCCTCGCCGGGGTGTGGGGGATCGGCATCATCCTGGCGATCGTGTTCCTAATCATCGGGATCATCAAAATGGCGAGCGCCTCCAGCGGTGGCAACCCCAACGAATACAAAACCGCCCGCAACCAAGCCATGTGGGCTGGTATCTCCCTCGGGGTGCTCGCCGCCCTCGCCGTGATCGTCGGCGCCATCCTCGCCGTCTTCGGATAGGAGTACTCGTGCACGCGACTGCACCACCCTCCCGCCGCTCGTGGCCCTGGATCGTCGGCGCCGCCATCCTCATCGGCGCACTTATCATCGCTGGCGCCGTCTACTTCGGTAGCCAAGCCGACACCGACACACCTACCGCCGAGCCGACAATACCGATAGAGAGCAGCACGCCGTCGCCGAGCACCGCACCGGTCGAAACGGAGCCGACCGGATGCCTGGGCGGCGACGCGCGAGACGCGGCCATGGTTTTGACAGCGCAACAGGAAGCGCCGCACACGAGCAGCGGTGCCGTTGATTTTGCAGCGTCCTTCGTACGGTGGATTCAGCGTTTCCCCTATCCGGCAGCCGACGATGCGGCTGCTGTTGGGGATAGTGCGATGGCACGCGAATCGTTTACCGACGACTTGGTGAGCTATCTCGCCGCCGGACCTGACTTATCGGGCGGCATCGTCGCGCCGGGGGACGAGTACTACATGAGCACCATCCCCGGTGTTTGGGTCATTGAAGCGGCGAACAACGACCGCGTTGAAGTCACCATTGGTAGTGCTTTCGTAGTCAACGGAGCGCTGAGCCCCACCCTGAAATCCTCCATCACGGTCGTAGCCGTCTGGGAAGACGGGCAGTGGAAGATCGCCGATGCGAACGGGACCCGCACGACCGAAGCCCTGTATTCGGTGGGCCGGCCATTTACGGAGGGATGCTGATGCTCTCGAGCACATTCAAGCTCGCGACCGACGGTGGCGGCTGGGACCCGATTGGCGGTATCGGGGACATCATTAATGGTGCGACTGGTGTGGTGTCGTACTGGTCGGACCCGTGGGGAAATACCTTCAAGATGCTCCGCGACACGGCGGAGGGGATGAGTCGGGACATCATGCCGGCGTTGACCAGTGCGACGCTTCCGGATCTGACGGCGGACTGGTTCATCAGCGCCTACAAGATTAGCTTTGCTACGGCGATCTTCGTCGCCGTGCTGCTGCTGATCCCGCAAGCTGTGCGAACGGCGCGCGGCGCCCAGGCCGGCCGCGACCTGGTCGAGTCCGTCGGACTGTACTTTGGAACATTTCTAGTTGGGGCCATGTTCGGCCCAATGTTCGGGATCATGCTGATCAACTTCTTCCACTCCCTCACGGACGTCTTCGTCGCCGCCGGCCTGACCGGCACAGCGACTACCGTCACTGGGCAGTTCAGCTCCATGATTGAGCAGGCCGACCCAGTCGGCATCACTGGTGGAATCGTCATGGGTGTCATCCTGATGATCTGCATGATCCTTGCACTCTTCCTGGTGTTGCTCATGTTGCTTGTTCAGCTGGTGACGCTCTACTTCACCGGCGTGTTGCTGCCGCTTGGACTGGTGTGGATCATCGATAAGAACAAGCGCTCCTTCGGCTTGAAGATCGCCGCGTTGTGGATTGGGATTCTCGCAGCCCACCCGCTGCTGTTCCTGCTGCTGGGTTTGGCCTTTTCGATGACGGCGAACCAGATCAGCGCGTTCGGCAACAACTTCGGCCTGCAATCGATGGTGTCCCTCATGGTCGCGATCATCGGTCTGCTGATGGCCGCGCTGTCGCCATTACTGCTGATGAAGTTCGCCCCGATCATTCCGATGGCATTCGGCGGCACCACCGGTCCATCCGTGGACGTCGGGAAACACATTGGGGCGCAGAACATGACCGAAGCCACCGAACGCTACGGCCAACCCTCCAGCCAGGATCGGACCTTCTCGACGACGACGAAAGAATCCACGGATTCCACGACCGAGCGCGTCTCAGAGTCCTCGACAGCTCCGGGGAGCCTGTCGGAGGTAATCGGCAACCGCGCCGCTGCGGCCGCAGCCGGCACCACTGCGGTCGGCGAGGGGGCGACGATCGGCGCCGGCCGGGCAGCGACCGCCACTGCGGGAGCTGCGGGTGCAAGTGCGGCCGCCGGCGCAGGCGCGGCCGCAGCTGAGACCGGGCTCGCCGCGGCAGGCGCGGCGGAGTCGGCAACCGGCGCGGGCGCGGTCGTCGGCGTCCCAACGTTGATCGCGGCGGCGGGGATTGCCGCCGCGCACAAGGGCGTCGACGCAATCGGGAAGGGTATGGACATGGTCCAGACTGCGGGGGAACAGGCGACAGAGTCGATGGATGACACCCCAACTTTGGGAGGAGATCACACATGATGACGGACCTGCGCAATCGTACGGTTATTCGCTATTTGGGCGGGGAGAGCGGGCACCGCTCCTTCTTCGGCGGCACGCACTCCCGCGCCCGGATTATCTTCCTGGCCTGCTCGGTCGTGTTCGGGATGGTGTTTACCCCGCTGATCGGCTGGCCCGCTCTCGCAGCGGCAGCAGTCAGTTGCGGGGTGACGTTCCTCGTCACGGCGAAAACACACCGCGGATCGATCGTCGATCGGCGGCGTAAACGAGCCCGGTGGAAGAAACGCACCCGGGCCGGAACGACCCGGTTCGTGCCTTACGAGGTCGGCGCGTGGGACCAGCTCCAGCAAGCCCTCACCGACGCACACGCCACCAAGGGCACGGTAGCTCGGGAGACTGCCGCGGAGGCGGGCCGGGCGGTGGTGGCGATGCGGGCGAACCCGGATGGGTCGGACGGGCTCGGTTGGCTGCAATACGGCAGGGGCGAGCCCGGCATTGCCTGGCATGCCCCTGTCGGTGAGCAAAGTTACCTGTCGGTGACGTTCACTGTCAGCGGTCAGCTGCGTGGGATCGAATCGGTCAGCGTCATGGCGCGCGCCGCCCATGGATGGGGTGCGTTCCTCGCCGCCCGAGCTGTCCCCTCCGTCCTCGTCCAAGACGTGCAGATCACCACGCGGGTGTTGCCGGCCGATACCGCGTTGCAGGAATTCTGGGTGCTCAACAACCTCGATCCGGCGGCGCCGGTCGACGCGGTCGCCTCCTACGAGGAGGTACTGCGCCTGACCGGGAACGACGCGATGGTGCAACGCCATTTCGTCACTGTCAACTGGCCGCTCACACCGTCTTTTTTTGACGCTGCTGTCAAGTATGGCGACGGCCGAGACGGATGGCGGGCGTTGATGCGGCAAGAGATCGCCTCCACCAAACGTGGTTTGACGGAGTCGAAGATCGGCCGGGTGGAGGTGCTGACGGCGCGGCAGGTGGCTGCGGTGGTGCGGCATCAGCAAAACCCGTCGCGTCCGATCGACTTCGTCGCCGACGTGCACCCGAACAGGGTCGGCGAACCCGCCGAAGAAGAGTTCTCCGCGCACATCGTCGACAGCATCGACCCGCTCACCGGGCTGCCGGTGCGGTGGTGGCATCGCACCGCCGCGATCCGCGCCGAAGCGCTCGCGACCGCGGCCCGCACGCAGCTGTGGGTGTTGGATCTGCTGATCGGGAAGGACATCCAGTTCATCCGCTCGGTGAGCTTTCACATTCATCTGGTGCCGGCGTCGGAGGCGAAAGTCGCCGCCCGGCAAGACCTGGTCCGCGACACCGCCGAAGCCCTCTCCCGCAGGGAGGCCGGGCAGCTCGACACGGACGATACCGACGTGCACATGACGGCCGCCCGCCGCCGCCGGCAAGACCTTGTCTCCGGGTCGCAGCACCACGGTGCTCTCTGGATCGGCTTCGTGACCATCTCCGTCCGCTCCCGGGAAGAGCTGGCGCGAGCTTCGCGGCAGCTCGAGGAGACCTGCGCCACCGGCCTCGGCATTGAAAGCCTGGACTGGCTCGATTCGTATCAGGCCGCGGCCTCGGGCGCGACGTGGCCGATCGGCCGAGGCCTGGTCGCGTCCGCGCAGTCGTTCTCCGCCCGCGTCTACAGCCGCTTGGCCGGCAAATCCGACAAGGAAGCCCTCACATGACCACACCCGACCAGAGCGCACGTTCGAGACTGTGGTCACTGCCGGTGCTGCGCCGCTTCGCGCCGCCCATCGAAGTGCCCGCCGACGAGACCGTCGACACAGGCGGAGCTCGGGCTGGTTCAGTCGAGATTGTGCCGTGGGCGCTGCCCGGCACACCGCTGCGCACCCAGACGACCGCTGCTCGCCGCGGCTTCTACGCGCCGGCACTGGCCGGAGCACCCACAACGACGCGGCAGGCGGAAATCCTCAACACCGCTCTGATCGGCCCGCCGACCGGTACCCGCGGTGTCGTCAATGGGCGGGACGTGTTGTCGCGGACGACGATCTCCTACGACCCCGTCACCGCCTACAACTCGGAGCCGCGGGAGGTGTCGAGTCCGAACGTGATCGTGATGGGCGACGTCGGCGCCGGCAAAAGCTCCCACACCAAATGCAACTACGTCGTCCGCCCCCTGCTGCTCCAAGGCCGGCGCGGGGTGGTGTTTGACAAGAAGGATCAGAACGGGGAGGGCGAGTACTCCAACGTGGTGCGGCATTACGGGTTCGAACCGATTCGGTTCACCACCGACGGCACCGGCACCACGCTGAACCTGCTCGATCCGATGATCGCCCGCGGCACCGGCGTCAAAGGTCAGACGCGGTTGCTGAACATCGTCACCCGCATTGCCCGCGGCGATCAGCCCCTCAGCGAATGGGAAGAAGAGGCCGTCCGGGCGGCGCTGCGCCGCACGGTCGGCCAGGCCCACGGGCGGGCGCCGGTGCTTGCCGACGTGCTGCCGAACCTCGGCCTCGTCGTCGACGATGACGACTACCGGACGCTGTCGGTCACCGCCCGCGACGACCTGCACAAGGCCGGCTTGTCGGTGAAGTGGACGTTGAACGGGCTGCTCGACGAATACGCCGGCCTCCTCGACGGCGAAACGTCCGCAGCGGTGGACCTGAGTGGCAAGCTGACGTCGTTTGATATTTCCCAGCTGCCCGATGACGGCCCGGCGGTGCCGGTGGTGATGGCGATTGGGAACATGTGGATGCTGGGCCGGCTGCGCAGCGAACGAGACTCCGCCACCACCGTCGTCTATGAGGAGGGCTGGCACATGATCGGCGGGCCGTCGGCGCAGCTGATCAAAGCCAACCAAAAACTCTCCCGCGGCCTCGGCATTTCCAACGTGTTCGTCATGCACAAAGGCACCGACATTCCCAAGGACTCACCCGGCATGGCCATCATCCAGGAAGCACAAACCGTGGTCGTCTACCGGCAGTCCCGCCCCGAAGATGCCCTCTGGTGCCAGCAGACATTCGGATTCGCTCCGGAGACGGCGCGCACCATCGAGACGCTGGCGGATGGGCATTACATCTTCAAGTTCGGGTCGCACCCGGAAGCGCACGTGGAGCACATTCGCTCCGAGTGGGAGCGGCAGCTGACCAATACCGACGAGGGCCTGTCCGTCGGCACCATCTTCTAACATCATGGGCCTGGTCAAACTCCTCGCCGCCAGCCTCACCGGCCTGCTCCTGACCGTCGGCGGCACCGTCTCCCTCTCCTCCGGCACCGGCGCTAACACCTGCGGCGTGGCCACAGTCAGCCGCGCGGACGCCGCCCAGCACCCGGTGATCGCCGGGTATAGCGGCGACCAGCTCGCCAACGCCGCCGATATCATCAACTCCGGCGCCCAACTCGGCCTCACGGCCCAGGCTCAATCGCTCGGCGTGATGACGGCGATGGGGGAGTCCAGCCTGGTCAACCTTGACCACGGCGATACCGCCGGGCCGGACAGCCGCGGCCTATTCCAACAACGCACCACCTGGGGATCCCTCGCGGAGCGGATGGACCCCGCCACCGCGGCTCGGCTATTCTTCCAACGCCTAGTGGCGCTCACGGGGTGGGAGACGATGGCACCGTCGGCGGCAGCATCCGCTGTGCAGATCAACGCCGACCCGGAACACTACGCACCGTTCTTCGCACCGGCGACCGACGTCGTCACCGCATTGACCGCCAGTGCCCCCGGCGCCTGTGGTGTTGGTGGCGGGGATGCGGTCGCTCTGGCGCAGCAGCTCGTCACCGCTGCCGACAACGGGCAGCTGCGCGGCCTGGTCCCGGACCATCTGAAGGAGATCCGGTGGATCGCCAGCGGGCAGAGCGTGCCGGACTGCGGGATCGACACCCGTATCCTGCAGGTGATGGTCCTGGCCGTCAACCAGTTTCACCAGGTCGGTGTCAGCGACATCAACCGCAAATGCACCGGGCAACTCCTCGGCGCCGGCACCGCGTCCTCGCACTGGATCAACGGCGGCGGAGGCGCCGTTGACTTCTACGCCCTGGGCGGCCGCAGCCTCACCGGCGCCGACGGACAATCCCTCCGACTGATCGGACTCCTCGACCCGGTCATGCCCGCCGGGGCACGGATTGGGCAGGCAGACTGCCGGCGGGAGGCCGGCATCAACTTGGCGCTGGTGCACTTCACCCCGTTCGACGACACCTGCAATCACCTGCACCTCGACGTCGCGTTCACCGCTGATCCGCTGACCGTTGGCTAACCGCGCGGCCCCACCCAAGTCAGGGGTGGTGGCTGTTCGTTCGAGGAGCGTGCTGGCCCGGGCGGGCGCTGACCAACGTGCACACAATGTGCCGACCGGTGGGACAACTGGGCTCGGCGTTCCCTCCGGTCGCTTATTTCCTCACCCACTGGCCCCACCAATCGGTCCCGCACTCATGGTCGCTTCCTCCCAGGCACAGCGAACCTCCGCTACCGAACAGCGCCACCCCGACAGTGTGAGTGAAAGGAGCCCCGCGATGAACGAAACAGTCGGCGTCATCGTCTATACGAAACCGAACTGCCAGCCGTGCCGGATGACCAAACTCGCCCTCGACAAGGAGGGTGTCAGCTACACCGTCGTCGACCTCACTGAAATACCCGCCGCCCTCGCCTACGTGCAGGACGAACTCGGCTACAGCAGCGCTCCCATCGTCGTCATCGACGACCACAACCACTGGGCCGGCTTCCGACCCGACCTCATCGCCAAAATCGGCCACTAAACACCGGGCCCAGGACGAGGTCCGCGGGAGCAAAGCAGCGCCTCCGGTAATGAAACGAACCGGAGCGCGCCGAGGGAGAGCGACCAGCGTGGTAACCACCGCTCGGCGAGGGACCTCGTAAACCTCGGCGTGCTCGACCCCGTGAATCGGCGGTCGCACCTCGGAGACGCCGCCTACCAACAGACGCAACCCCGCGGGGAACCGGTGGGAGACCCTGTGGGTCCTCGGACCGCTGCGCGGACGTCCTGTATCTTTTTTTCGTCTGTCTGGCCGGTCATCGTAGTTCGCTTCCGTGCCTGCGTGCCCACCTGGTCGGGCGCGGTCGCAGGCTCCCTTATTTCCCCCGACCAGCCGTGCACTTCGGCACTCCCGCTCTCTATCGATTCTCTTGCCAGACAGGCAAAAAAATCAGTTGAGCGGAGAGTCTCATGCCCCAGTTCCTCGTCGTCACCCGTCCCGAACGCACCAGCGACGACATAGCAGCCGACCGTAAAGCAGCCAACGCATTCTTTGCCCGATACGCGGCCCCCGGCACCCCCAGAAAGCGTTACCGGGACGCCCTCATCCGGTTCTACAGATATGACTGGAACCTCATGTGCTGCGTCATGGAAGCCAGCGAGTGGTCCCGAATACACGCAGACGATACCGCCGCGCACCGCGCCGCACGACGGGCTGAACGCGCCGCCCACGCAGCCGTGAACGACTTTTCCGCTCGCGACGATTCCCAGCTCCGCCCTTATGTGCACGCCGCGACCATGAAGCGCATGCAGCCCACCGGTGTGATGCCCCGCCCGGTGGGTGAACGTCTCACGGCGCGAGGCCAAGCCGACCGCTTCTGGGCCCTATGCCAGAACCCTACCGCGACATTTCGTGCCGCCGTCCGCAACGACGAGCAGCCCTTCAGTCAGTGGCTGCTCCTGCACCCCGGCTATGGGCCCCTGCAGGACGCGCCCGAAGGATACTCCGGGACGCTTCGACTGCCCAAGTCGCAACGATTCGTACCCGGCTCGGTCCGACCCGCAGGAATCAGCTACGACCGTGCACTGGAAGTTGCCCTCGCCGCCCTCGACAACACCAGCCAATAACACCGGGTGAGACCGCCACCAGGCGGCGGCCTCACCCGGTGAGGGGGAACGTCCCCCTCACACTCCCCCACACCGCGACGTTATCCACAGATGTCTTGGTCGCCGGCGGCCGCCGGTTTCCGCGCATTAGCGTCAAGGCCTACCCGTCGCGAAAGGACCGTCATGCGTTTTCTCAAACTTGCCGCCACCACTTACGGACACGACCGCTCCCGGCCGATCATCGGTGCCGACGACGTCTGGATCAACCTCGACCAGGTCGTCTCGATCGAGGAACAGCTCGATAGCAACACCTTCGCGGACGCTGTGCGAGAAGGAATCGCGGCAGAAGAGCACTATCCCTGCGTGGAGTTGACTACCTCAAACGGGAGCACACACCTCCTCACGCTCGGCGTGTACCCGGACCAGGCTGGCGGCTTCGCCGCCCTGACCCGATTCATACCACTGCTCCTCGGTGTCCTCAGCGTCAAGGACGATGAAGCCCAGATCGCAGAGATCCTGGTGGACGCACCGTCGGTCAGGGCGTTTCGACCGTAGTCCCCCGGGGACAGCCGCCCTAGCCTGACTTCGTGAACGGAGCGCAGCGGGATGTCTTGATGAGGCCGTCCGAGGCCTTTACAGTTATCACGGCCGGACCCGAGCTGAGGTTGTTGTCGATGATGTCTTCACCGGTGGCATTCAGACGTGCCCATTAGCAGTTAGATCCGCCGTCCGAGGAAGAAGTACCCGGCAGGATATCCGTGCCAACCCGAAATGTTCCGTCGCCAGCAAAAGTGTTGGCGGCGACGGCGTCTTCGGCGCCCTTAATCGCGCCCTCGCGTGTGTCCAAGGCTGATGACCGCGTGGTCAGTGCTGCTTCTGCCGCCGTGAGGTTTTCCTCCCGAAGTTCAGCGGCACCAATCTTCGACTTCAGGTCGCTGATTGTATCGTTCTGTTTGCTCCAGTCGCTTCGGAGCGAATCGTAGTTGTCACTCTTCGTTGCGAACTCCGTCCGAAGGTCATTCGTTGCGCCTACCTGGCTCGAGAGAACGAATCCCAAAGTCGCGATTGCGATTGCAGCGACAGCGCTGGTAGCGACTAGGACGGGGAGAGGGGTGCGCTTGGTACGCAAGTCGGGCATGCGCTTGAAAACGATGAACAAACGGCGGACAAGGGCTGCGCCCTTTGAGCCAGAGCCAGAGCGAGGCGGTGTCAGATTCGGTTCGGTACTGCCGGTCATGGTGCTTCCCCTATGTTGATTCATGCCACTGCGCGGTAGTGGGGGCCGAAGTGCCCTCGCCCGGCCCCACCTACCCCCCCCCTTTTCGGGCATATTATTCGGCGAGCAGTGTCCAGTTGCCGTTTGCGCTGACGACGATGGCGGACGGGCCGGAGCTCAGCGGCACTGTTCCCGAGTAGGCGCCGATCTCGTTCACGAGTAGTCCCATGTTGAAGGTTTCGCCGGTCTCTTCGATGATCGAGAAGTTTCTCGAGCCGTCATGGGTAGCCGTGAGCTTGCCGCCGGAGCCTTCGAAGAGATACACGCCGTCTCCGGTACCGGATGCGACGAGCTCGGGTGCCGCAGAGATGGGCGCGATGGTCAGGCTCCAGTTTCCATCGGCCGTGATCTGCAGGGTCGTGTCTTCACCGAACGAACTGAAGCCGTACTCGGTCGTGCCGCTGTAGGCGCCGATCGTGTTCACGAGCAATTGCCCGGTGGATGCGTTGCTCGCGTCGAGCACAGAGGCGGAGAAGTTTCTCGCGCCGTCGTGGGTTGCGGTGACGATTCCGGCAGTGGCGCCGGCTGGCAGCGTGACCAGGTTGTCGCCGGTGCCGGTCTGAGTGATGACCGCGAAGGTGCCGAATGTCTCGTCGGCCCAGGACTGCACGGTGTCGACTGGCGCCTCTTCAACGACCGGCTCTTCAACGATCGGTTCCTCCACGGCCGGTTCAGCCGCTGAATCGGCGACCGGAGCCACGGCCGCAGAGGTATCACTCGGGGCGTTGCTCGCGTTGACTCCGGAGACAATCATCGACAGCACGGTCACCGCGCCGGTGACGATCCAGGCGATCTTCTTGTACTGGTCGTACCCGGCGAGTTGGAGTCCCTGCTTGTCGCGGCCCTTGGCCAGCACGAGGATGATGTCGACCAGCCACCAGATTCCCAAGCCGCCGAAGGTCAGCAGTTTCGCTATGCCGGAGCCGATCTTGCCCAGGTAAAAGCGGTCCACACCAAAGACACCGAGCAGCCAGGCGAAGAGCCAAGTAACCACAAAGGACTTCTGTGAGACCGAGGGGCCGATCATTCGTGCGTCTGTGGCCGGTACCGCTGGCGGAGCTGGCCGCAGGAACTGTTCTTGCTGGGATGTCGGCACTCCGACGGGTGGTGCGTTGCGGTTGGTCGTGGGCATGTTGTGATCCTCTGTTTGTTGTGATGCGTGCATGAAATGGGCTGGCAGGGCTACTGCTGGGAAAGTTCGACCACGATGTCGAGACCGCTATCTGGGTGATAGCCCCAGGAAGCGTCGAATTCGTCCCACATCGCCGTCTGCCGACCGTCGAGTGCGCGCGTGCTGCCGATGCGGGTGTTGACGCTGTCGGGTACCTCGAGTTGATCGAGAACGCAGAGAACATCGATGTAGTCGGCACCGGGAGTATCTTCGCCTTCGCTCTGCATCGAGACGCTTTGCCCCTCGTCACCCAAGGTGATCCACCCGTTGTCGACGACGTCGCACGTTTCAGTGGCGGCGGCGATGGCGGTGGCGGCGGATGCAAAGATGGTGCCTGCCCCGCCGCTCAGCGACGTTGCGATGAGCGTGCCGCCGACACCGACGACGAGGCCGAGGCCCAGGCTGACGAGACCGATAGTCACATCGCGTTTGTTGAATGCGCCCGCTTGGGCCAGGGGCGGCGGTGCGAGTTGTTCGGTCTTGGTGTCCGTGGATTCTGGTTCCATGATGGTGGCTCCTCTAGCTCGATGCAGCGGGAGCGGGCGAGGAGCGGCCATTCCCCCCAATGACAACGGCCGTTCCTCTCCTGCTGGTGCCGACCGACTGCGGCGGGCACAACATCAAGCTATTGCAGCGCTACGGCAGGCGCGCATCGAATACTGATAACAGGGGTTATCAGTAGCTGACTCTATAAAAGAGCGCGATGCCATAACCTGAGCTCACCCACGAAAGGAGCGCAACATGACGACCACCGACACCAGCCTGCTGATGACCATGTCCGATATCGCCAGCCTTGCTCACGTGCAGCGTCCGGTCGTTTCAGTGTGGCGCAGCCGCTCCGCCGACACCGACACTCCGTTTCCCACCCCGGTAAGCCGGCAGCGCGGGATCGACCTCTTCGATGCCGACCAAGTCGGCAGCTGGCTTGACCGCACCGGCCGGGGCAATAACCGCGACGCCCCAGCGGATGCCGCGGCCTACGCCGTTCTCGATGCCCGGCATGAAGACGAGACAGCTTTTCGCGGCGTGACCGCCCTGCTCACCCTGCGCGCGGCGACCGAGCATGCCCTGGGCGGATACAGCACAGCCGAGCTCGTCGATCTGGCCGACGAGCAGGACCCCGACGACGATATGTTGTTTCGCGAGGTCGAGGCCATCGGCGACAACCTGCCCGCCGTGGCCGGGTACGTCGACGCCCTGGTCGAGGCCGCATTCGGCCCGGCACCGGCTTTCGAGCGAATGCTCACCGACCGGTTCAAACGTTCCCTTGGCGATGAGGGCGACCTCACGCTCAGCCGATCAGCTATCGATCTGATGGCCGAGACCGTCACCGCGCTGCGGCTCACTCAGCCCGCCAGCTCTGTGCTCGTCGACCCCACCGGCAGCGCGAGCGACCTGGTCGTGGCCATCCACAGCGCCGAACCGGGCGAGTTGCCGGTAATGACCGCGAACGACTACACCCCCACCGCTCGGCTGCAGCGCCGCCGCCTCATGGTGCACGGGATCGTGCGCACCGGGCTGGAGGTGCACCCCTCCGGTGCCTTCGCCGTCGACGGCGCCGCCGTGCACGTAGCCCAATACCCTTCGGCGGCCCGACCAACCATGACGCCGGCCGAAATGTTGTCCAACATCGAGCAAATCGTTCTGCAAATGACCGACGACCAACTGGCCGTGGTGCTGGCACCAGCGTCCGTCCTGAGCGACCCCGGCCTGAGCCACGAAGCCGAACAACTGCGCTCTTCCTTATTACGCTCCGGCCGGGTGCGCGCCATCGTGCGCCTGCCCGCCGGGCTACTGACCCGCAAACACCAGCAACTGCAGGCGCTCTGGGTGCTCGGCGCCGCCCACACCGAGGTCGCTCTCGCCGATCGCTACGCCATGGTGGCTGACCTCATCGCCACGCCGGTCAATGACGTGGTCATCGGCGATCTCGTGAGCGACCTCGTTGCCTCGCTCGGCACGCAGAGCACCGTGCGGGCCCACGCCTTTCGCTTCGCCCGCCTCGTGCTCACCCGCAGCCTGCTCGCCAGCCGCCGGCACCTCGTCGCGGGAGCACGCACCGACGCGCTGGCATCCGCCCAATCGGCGGCAGCGCTCGCCGTGACCATCGACCAGCTGGCGGATCAGGTCAACGCCGACCTGGCAGTAGAACCCGCGAGCGAGCCAGCCCGCTCGTCAACCATGCACGAGCTGCTCACCGCCGGGCACCTGCACTACATCCCGGGCAACCGCATCGCTGCCGACGATATGATCGCGGGTGCAACGGATGCCGATGGCATCCGTTTGATCGGCCCGGCCGAAGTGGCCGCGACGACCCAGCTCGGCCACCGACGCATTGATCGCCTGCGGTTTGCCGCACAATACCCCGCCGGGCGGGTGACCGAGCCCGGCGACGTGGTGTTTTGCACCTCGCCACGGCCTGCCGCAATGGTCGACACCGAGGGCACCTCGGTCGTGGTCTTTCCGGCCCGCATTTTGCGCATCGAGCAGACCGACCCGAATGGTCTGCTCGATGCGGTACTCGCCGCCGACATCGCGGCGTTGCCCCCCGGCCATCGCCGATGGCGCGCCTGGCCGGTGCGTCAGGTCGCCCTGAATCAACGCGCGGCGCTCGCCGACGCTCTCACCTCGCTACGGTGGGAACAGAAGCTGGCGCGCGAACGGCTGGGGCAGCTCGATCAGCTCACCGATTTGCTCATGGCCGGTGTCACCGCTGGCACTATCACCCTTGCTTCTGACGCACCATCGAAAGGAACCACCTAGTGGCACCGAAGACCAAGATCGCCGCCCTGCCGTCGACCATGAAAGAACTCAAGGACACCCTCTGGAAGGCCGCCGACAAGCTGCGCGGATCCATGGACGCGTCACAGTACAAAGACGTCATCCTCGGCCTGGTGTTCCTCAAATACGTGAGCGACTCCTTCGACGAGCGTCGCGAGCAGATTCGCACCGAACTGGCCGCCGACGGCCTCGACGAGGACCAGATCGTCCAGCTCATCGACGACGTCGACGAATACACCGGGCGCCGCGTGTTCTGGGTGCCGGCCGCCGCCCGCTGGACCTACATCGCCGAAAACGCCAAGGGCATCGCAGGCGCGGCCGGTGAGCCGTTCAAACAGGTGGGCCAGCTCATCGATGAAGCCATGGACCTCATCATGGTCGCCAACCCCACCCTTGCGGCCACGCTGCCGCGCATCTACAACCGTGACGGTGTCGACCAGCGTCGCCTGGGCGAACTGCTCGACCTGTTCAACTCCGCCCGGTTCACCGGCGAGGGGTCGACCAAGGCCCGCGACCTGCTCGGCGAGGTCTACGAATACTTTCTCGAGAAGTTCGCCAAGGCCGAGGGCAAGCGCGGCGGCGAGTTCTACACCCCCGCCGGCGTCGTGCGCGTGCTGGTCGAGATGCTCGAACCCACCCGTGGCCGCGTCTACGACCCGTGCTGCGGCTCGGGCGGCATGTTCGTCCAGGCCGAGAAATTCCTTGAGAACCACCACAAGGAGGGCTCAGAGCTCTCGGTCTTCGGCCAGGAACTGAACGAGCGCACCTGGCGCATGGCCAAGATGAACCTCGCCATTCACGGACTCAACGGCAACCTCGCCAGCCGCTGGGGTGACACCTTCGCCCGCGACCAGCACCCCGACATGCAGGCCGACTACATTCTCGCCAACCCGCCGTTCAACATTAAGGACTGGGCCCGCAACGAGCAGGATCCGCGTTGGCGCTACGGCGTGCCGCCCGCCGGCAACGCCAACTACGCCTGGATTCAGCACATCATCTCCAAGCTCAACCCCGGCGGCAGTGCCGGTGTGGTGATGGCCAACGGGTCGATGTCGTCCAACTCTGGCGGCGAAGGCGAGATTCGCGCCCAACTCGTTGAGGCCGACCTCGTCACCTGCATGGTCGCCCTGCCTACCCAGCTGTTCCGCAGCACCGGCATTCCCGTCTGCACCTGGTTCTTCGCCAAAGACAAGACGTCGGGCGAGAAGGGCTCGATCGACCGCACCGGCCAGGTGCTCTTCATCGACGCCCGCAACCTCGGCACCATGGTCGACCGTGCCGAGCGCGCCCTCAGCGACGATGACATCGCCAAGATCACCGGCACGTATCACGCCTGGCGCGGAGCGCCCTCCGCAGCGGATGCCGGCCTCGCGTACACAAACGAGCCCGGCTTTGCCTACTCCGCGTCGCTCGCCGAGATCAAAGCCGCGGACTACGCGCTGACCCCGGGGCGCTATGTCGGCGCCGCCGAGGCAGAAGAGGATGCCGAGCCGATCGAGGAGAAGATCGCCCGGCTCAGTGCCGAGCTGTTCGCTCAGTTCGATGAGTCCAAACGCCTCGCGGCGGTCGTTCGCGAGCAGCTGGGGCGCGTATCGTGACCGCGCCAGCGCGCGCGACCGTCGGATCGGTCAGCCTCCGAGTGACGAAGGGTACGACTCCCACGCTCTCAACGGGCGGTTACCTGCGTGAAGGAGTTGCATTCGTGAAAGTCGAATCAATAACTTCAGAAGGTCGCATCGAGAATCGAAAGCTCGCTCGCATTAGCGAGCAGACTCACCGCAGCCAAGATAGGTCCATTCTTCAACCTGACGATCTTCTCTTTTCAATTGCTGGAACAATCGGTCGCGTGGCAAGGGTTGATGAAACACTCTTACCGGCCAACACCAATCAAGCTCTGGCGATTATTCGTCCTGATCAAGCGCAAATCGACGTCAGATATCTCCTCTACTGTCTCCGCGACAGGAGTCGAATCGACCACGCACTGTCCTTAGTCGTGCAGTCGGTGCAAGCGAATCTAAGTTTGGCTGAACTCTCATCAATTGAGATACCGCTTCCACCCCTTGATGTGCAGCGGGCAATCGCGGAGGTGCTGGGTGCGCTCGACGACAAGATCTCTGCGAACGTATTGATTAAGAAAGTGACGGATGAGTACCTCGCGGCAGAGCTTGACGTTCTAATTCTGGGCAGAAGCATGGACGTCCCGCTCTCAACACTTGCGAACATCAACGCACTGACTCGCAAACCTGTTTCTGGTGCGAAAATCCACTATGTGGATATAGCCGCAGTCGGCGTCGGAACGCACAGCGTGCCGGAGCCAATCGAATGGAATGATGCTCCGGGGCGCGCGCGTCGGGTACTCCGCCGTGGAGACACCCTTTGGTCAACGGTTCGGCCCAATCGACGTTCTCATTCGCTAAATTTGTCTACCGATCCCAACCTCGTTGGATCAACTGGTCTAGCCGTACTCACGCCAACGAACGTCGGATTCGCATACCTTTACGAGGTCACTAAGCGAGCCGAGTTCACTAGCTACTTGGAGACAGTCGCCGAGGGTAGCGCTTACCCGGCCGTACGGGCTGATCGATTTGGAGAGGCACAGGTGCCGCTAGTGCCTGAGACTCAACGCGATGCCTTTGAGGCCGTGGCGGCTCCAATGCGGGAGCACCTGCACAGCCTGAGTCAGGAAAATTTTCAGCTGGCCGCGACGCGTAATACCCTGCTCCCGCAGCTCCTCTCGGGCAAGTTGCGCGTTAAGGACGCCGAGAAGTCGCTCGCGGGTGTGTTCTGATGCCCACGGCCCTTCGTAGCTAACGTTTTCCAGCGTCAAAGTATTAAGGGGATAGGCAATGACGATCACGATATCGACTCCAGCACAGGGGCTGTCCGAAGCGGCGTGGGAGAACTTCGCGCTCGACCAGCTGGGGGAGCCACTGGGCTGGCTCCCGCTGGCCGGCGAGAAGATCGCGCCGGGCACGGGGGAGCGCGAGTCATGGAGCGAGCTGCTCATTCGTCCGCGCCTGCTCGAGGCGCTGCGCAACCTCAACCCGACCGTTCCGGTGGAGTACCTGCGGCAGGCGCTCGCCGAGTTGACGTCACCCAAATCGATGGACGCGATCACCGAGAACCAGCGCATGCACGAGTACTTCGTGCACGGGTTTCCGTTCAGCTACCTCGATGCTAGCGGGGCCGAGGCGAGCCCCAGCATCCGCTTGATCAGTTCTAACCCGGCGCAAAACGACTGGTTGGCTGTGAACCAGGTCGCCCTGCGTCAGGGCGACTACCTACGCCGATTCGATCTCGTACTGTACTGCAACGGCATGCCGGTGAGCATCATCGAGCTGAAGAAGGCCGGCAGCGAGCGGGCCACGGTCGCCGCCGCGCACGCTCAGCTGCAGACCTACCTGCGCGAGTTTCCGATGGCGTTTCGATTCTGCGTGTTCACGCTGGCCTCCGACGGGCAGTCGGCGTCATATGGCACGCCGTTCACTCCGCTCAACCACTTTTCCCCGTGGAATGTCGACGATGCGGGCGTTCCGATGCCGCCGGACAGCACCACGCTGCTGGGGGACGCGGTCACCGGGCTCGACACCGCCTTGGCCGGCTTGTACAACCATGAGCGGTTTCTGCAGCTGCTCACCAATTTCACCGCGTTCGATGAGGGCGACGACGGCCTGACCAAGCGCATCGCCAAACCGCACCAGTTTTTCGCGGTGAACAAGGCGGTCGCCAGCACGGTGCAGGCCGTCGCGAGCAACGGCAAAGCCGGGGTGGTCTGGCACACGCAGGGGTCGGGCAAGTCCATGGAGATGGAGTTGTACACAAACCTAGTGACGCTGAATCCGAAGCTGAAGAACCCGACCGTGGTCGTGATCACCGACCGCAAGGAGCTCGACGGTCAGCTGTTCTCGTCGTTCGATCGCAGCCTGCTGCTGCCGGGCAAGCCGGAGCAGATCCTCAAACGGTCCGACCTGCGGCAGAAACTGAGCGAGCGCAACACCGGGGGCATCTTCTTCACCACGCTGCAGAAATTCGGCATCAGCAAGGCGGAGAAGGATGCCGGGATGGAGCATCCGCTTTTGTCGGACCGGCGCAATATTATCGTGATCGTCGATGAGGCGCATCGCAGCCACTACGACGACCTCGACGGGTATGCCCGGCACCTGCGCGATGCCCTGCCACACGCAACGCTCATCGCATTCACCGGCACGCCCATCTCCTTCGACGATCGCAACACGCAAGACGTGTTCGGCGACTACATCGACGTGTACGACCTCAGCCGTGCGGTCGACGACGGCGCGACCGTGCCCGTGTACTTTGAGCCACGCCTGATCAAGGTGTCGCTGGCAACGGGTGTCACGGAAGAGACGCTGGACGAGGCGGCCGACGAAGCCACCCAGGGACTCGACGAAACCGAACGGGCCCGCATCGAGCAGAGCGTGGCGGTGGTCAACGCTGTGTATGGCGCTCCTGAACGCATCGCCGCGCTCGCGGCCGACATCGTGGCGCACTGGGAAAACCGCCGCAGTCACATGATCAAGTTCATCGCGGCACCGGGCAAGGCCATGATCGTCGGCGGAACGCGCGAGATCTGCGCCCTGCTCTATGAAGCGATCGTTCTGTTGCGACCCGACTGGCATTCTGCCGCGCTCGACCAGGGCGTGATCAAGGTCGTCTACTCCGGAGACGCAACGGATCAGCCGCCGGTTTCAGACCACGTGCGGCGTACCTCACAGAACGACGTGATCAAGGCGCGGCTGAAGAACATCGACGACCCGCTCGAGCTCGTGATCGTGAAAGACATGATGCTCACCGGCTTCGACTCGCCGCCGCTGCACACGCTGTACCTCGACCGTCCGCTCAAGGGCGCGCTGCTGATGCAGACGCTCGCGCGCGTCAACCGCACCTTTCGCGGCAAGGAAGACGGGCTGCTCGTGGCCTATGCGCCGCTCGCCGAGAATTTGTCGAAGGCGCTCGCCGAATACACAGCGGATGACCAGACCGGCAAGCCGCTCGGCCGCAACATTGACGAGGTGGTCGCCCTCACCGAGACGCTCGTCGAGACCCTGCGCGGCATCCTGACCGGGTATGACTGGAAGGCCGTGCTGCACAAGGCGGGGCAGAAGGCCTATCTGAACGCGGTGACCGGTTCCGTAAACTATCTGCGGGCCCCCGGCACGCCCGGCAACCAGATCGTCGAGGGGGAAGAGACCCTGGGCGTGAAATACCGCCGGTATTCCGGCCAGCTCTCACGGGCTTGGGCCTTGTGCTCGGGGTCGCAGAACCTGGCCGCCCTGCGCCCCGAGGTGCAGATCTACGAGGAGATTCGGGTCTGGATGGCCAAAGCGGATGCCCTCGAGCGGCAGTCCCGCGGCGAACCGATCCCCGAGGAGATCCAGCGTCTGCTGGGGGAGCTAATCGCGTCCGCCACGTCGTCTGGAGATGTGCTGGACATCTACGAGGCGGCCGGAATGCCGAAGCCGTCGCTCAGCGACCTGACTCCGGAGTTCGTGGCGAAGACGCAGCAGGCGCGCAACCCGCATCTGGCGATTGAAGCGTTGCGCAAGCTACTGACCGAGGAGGCTGTGGCATCCACTCGCAACAACATGGTGCGGCAGCGCGCGTTCTCGGAGCGCATCACCGAGCTGATGAACAAGTACACCAACCAGCAGCTCACCTCGGCCGAGGTGATCGCCGCGCTCGTGGAGATGTCGCGGGAAGTAGCTGCCGAGTCGCAGCGTGGGTCGCAATTCAAGCCGGCGCTAACGAGTGATGAGCTCGCGTTCTATGACGCGGTGGCGCAGAATGAGTCCGCAGTGGACCTTCAGGGGGAGGGCAAACTGGCCGACATCGCGCGCGGGCTCGTGCAGGTGATGCGCCGCGACGTGCGCACCGACTGGACCGTGCGCGACGACGTGCGCGCCAAGCTGCGCTCGTCGATCAAGCGGCTACTTATCGTGAACGGCTACCCGCCCGACCAACAACCGGGGGCGATCAAACTGGTGATGGAGCAAATGGAGTCGATGGCGCTGCGGTTCGCGGAGGCGCGCGCATGACAAAAGTCATCCTGACGCCATGCTGATCGCTCCTCGCTGGGAGGGTATTGAGCGGGTGACCGTGTCTGGCTACGATGCAGCGTAGGAAAGAGAGAGTGGTTCATGACCGACGACGACGCAGCGATGGACGAACGTATCACTCAGGCGATTTTCTCATCGCCTACAGGTGTCGGCCTCCCGTCATCCGGAGCCAGTCAAGAGATTGGATTTACGGCGCCTGGTCCACTCTTCGATACATCATCTTCGCTCGCTCTGCATTGTGCCTTCTGCACCCGCGCGTTTCTGATTCAGGAGGCAGCATCGCTGGCTGAACACTGGAGGCACCTCAAGGCCTCCGACCGAGCAGCGATTGTGATTCAATCTCGTTCTCTTCCGTCCGACTCGTTCACCTGCGATGCCGTTGGAACGGACCTTGTAATTAATTGGATCAACGGTCTTGAACTCTCTGATTACGCCAAGTACAGGGCAGGCGCCTCAATTCTCGCGGACATCATTCTTCGTACTGAAGTCGAGCAATAGAAATGGCACGGCAGACAGCGCTGGACAAGCGCCAGGCGGCAGAAGAACGGATTGCGCTCAAAATTTCCCAGGAGAAGTCGCTGCCGCGCGGAGCTGCGCTTGATAGTCGTACCGCAGCTGAAAGCCAGGCCGCATATAGACGCGAGAGAGAAGCGGCGTTAGACGAGCGAATGAGCATCTGTCCGCACTGTGGCGCGAGGAATCAGACGTACAGGCTTTGTCGGAGCTGCAGACGGGTCAGATACGCCTGATTTCGCGATATCCGTCTGATCGTGACTGATGAAACCTCGACATGTGGGCGAACGGACTGCGGCCATGGGGCAGTTACCTCTTATCTCGTTGGGCGTCGTCTGGATCGTCATACTGTTTGGCGGCTGGCCGGGGTCTCAGAGCACAGACGCTGGCTGGAACGGTAGCGTTGGCTGTGTGCTCACCAAATTAGAAGCGGATGGCTTCAAGAATCTCCTGGACTTCAGCGTAGAATTTGGCCCTTATACATGCATCGCAGGGGCGAATGCCGTGGGGAAGTCCAATGTATTTGACGCGATTGAGTTTCTAGCACTTCTTGCAGACCATCCGTTCATGGAAGCAGCACAGCGGTTGCGATCGGCTGGAGATCGTGGGGGAGATCCGAAGACGCTTTTTTGGCACGATGGTAGTGAGCACGTTTCGAGAATGAAGCTTGCCGCAGAAATGATCGTGCCGTGGGAAGTCGAGGATGATTTCGGGCGCCAAGAAAGCCCGACGACTTCATTCCTACGGTATGAGGTCGAGCTCGAGTACCAAGCCCCAGACGTCGGGTCCGCTGCGAGAATCGGTCGAATTGTTCTCATTAGCGAGGAACTGCGCCACATCAAGACTGGGGATGCTGCGCAGCATCTGCGTTGGAAACACAATAAGAAGATGTTTCGTGATGCTGTAGTTAAAGGTCGTCGGAGCGGAACCGCCTACATTTCCACTATTCGCGATGATGACGCCGAGGGAGTAGTTCAAGTACACCAGGACGGCGGTAGCAGCGGGCAACCTCGCACGTCGCCAGCCGCCCGAGCACCCCGTTCAATTGTTTCGACTACAACAACTTCTGATACTCCGACAATATTGGCCGCCCGGCGGGAGATGCAGCAATGGCGCAAGTTGGCGCTTGAGCCGTCCGCCATGCGGTCTCCCGACAACGCATCGGGTCCAACAACTATCGGTTCTGACGGCGCTCATTTGGCCTCCACGCTATATCGACTGGCGTCGAGAGAATCAGACGACGTCTATTCCGAGATTGCCTCGTCGGCGTCGGCGTTGACAGACCTCCGGGATGTCAGGGTCGATGTCGATCCTCAGCGTGACACACTCACTCTCTACGGACAGCTGGGCATCGGACCGTACTTACCGGCTAGAGCACTTTCGGACGGAACATTGCGGTTTCTCGCACTATGCATCATCGAGCACGATTCCGAATTTGGGGGCGTGATCTGCATGGAAGAGCCAGAAAACGGCATTCATCCCGCCAAGATAGAGGCGATGGTTGAGCTCTTGAAGTCGCTGGCCGTTGATCCGACGGTTGAACCGGGACTCGACAATCCATTCCGCCAAGTGATCGTGAATACGCACTCTCCTTATTTCGTGGCACTTCAGGACGATAACGACCTGCTCGTTGCATATCCAGCCTCGATTCTCAGAGACGGGCGGGAGCAGACTACGGTGCGATTACTGCCAATGAAGAAGTCTTGGCGATCGAGCAGTCATGGCTACGTAGGGTCGAAGGCCTCAATTGTCGACTACCTGCGATTCCCTGAGAAGGCGCAACAGCCACTTGAATACGCTGACCGAAAGATGGACCTGTAGATGAGGGAGTTGAGCTTCGCTTTCATTCGAGAGGGAAGTTCTGACGATGGATTGTTACCGCATCTGAGGAGCCTCATGATCCGGGCAGGTGCGGTCGAAGTGCTGGGCACGCCTCGACGTTTTCCCGGCTCCACTAAAGAGCGACTTGAACAGGTGCTGGCCGAGGATGTGGCGCTTGACTTGATTTTCGTGCATCGTGACTCCGATGGGCGATCACCTTCGGCCCGTCAGGACGAAGTCCGGAGTGCAGCCTCCGCATTAAATTGCCCGGTAAGGGTCATATCTGTCGTACCTATTCAGGAGCTTGAGTCGTGGCTAATAACAGACGAGGGACCAATCCGTCACGTGATGGGGAAGCCTCGGGGACGAACTGCATTGGGATTGCCGCCGGCGAGTCGCATTGAAGTCACTGCGGACCCGAAAAGTGTGCTTCTGAATGCGTGCATGGCTGCGAGCGAGTCAACCGGACGCCGGCGCGAAAAGCACAAGCGGGATTTTTCCCGGAATCGGCAGATGCTACTTGAACGGCTTGACATTGATGGACCCGTTCGATCGCTCCCTTCCTGGATGACTCTGGAACGAGACATCTCCGTCGCAGTCGCGGAGCTCATTCGGTAGCTCTTGCTCCCCCTGCGACACCTGTCACGAAAAAACACCGGTGGTGGCCCACGCATGGACGTACGCGCATTGTCGGCCGCTTGCTCTTGGTCTAGGAAGGGTGACGTCAGAGACACACGCTCCTGGGCCGGCTCGCGATATGGTCGCTCCATGGTCGAAATGAATAGCGGTCGGGACGAACGTGAACGCATTCAGCTAAAAATCCGATATCGCGAGAATCTAGGATTTCTTGTGAAGAGCGCCCACGCCTTCGATTCCGGGGACCATTCTGAAGCGTCGCGGATGGCAACGGCAGTGCGCACGCTGACCTATGACGGGGGCAACGGCCGCAGCATTCTAGCACAAATTGAGGCGAAGCCGCGTATAAAATGGCGGTCGTTCTACACGCCGTTTGCATTCGAGGCGGAGGAAGAAACTCGGATGATTGGTTCGTCCTTGCACGGCAGCGTCATTGAACCAAATGGATTCAGCCATGAAGAACATTTGGATTTCGGAGCCGAAGGCCGCTCGGTTTCGTACGACGAATGGTGGCAGGTTGAGCCCGTTGTGGAGTTCGGGGACGGCCACACAACCCGCCAGCAGCTCGTCCTTGGTCTCGCGAACCAGGACGGCGGCGCCCACGTCGACCTCGACGGTAAACACATCACTGCCCTGCTCGCGGCCTCACCGAGGCTCGCGCAGAATGACGGTGCCGACGTGCCAGAGGAAATGCAACTCGCCTTTCAGCGCGATCTTCTGCAGATCCAGATGCGAACAGTTGCGAACGAGGTGCTTCACTCCATCACGAACGCCCAGAAAGCTGGGTTGATCTGAGCCTGGTTCCGTGCGGCGGTGAAAAAGCGATCGCCTCCTATAACCCGTTGAGAAGCCTGGTCAAGGGAGCCGAAAACTGTGTTGGGGACGTTCGGACGCCACAGATGGCTGGGAGGCGAGGACCAGTGCCCGCGCTCGGCGATAGAAAGTTGCTCGAGACATTCCAAGATCGCGGGCAACCGTTGTCACCGTCTCTCCACCGTCGATGAGTCGACGGGCGTTGCCGATCTGGCTGTCGGTGATTAGCAGCTTCCTTCCACCGAGATCCTTGCCCGCAATGCGGCGCTTCGTGGTGGAATCGACCACTCGTTCTCGTTTGATGTCGTATTCAATCTGACCGAGTGCGGCCATGATTGTGAACAGCATGGACCCCATCGGTGTCGCCGTATCGACGCCGCCCAGGTTGAGTACGCGAAGTTCGGCACCGCGACCGCGGAGCTCCTCGGCGAAAGCTCGTATGTTCTGCGTCGATCGGCCCAGCCGGTCCAGGGTAGTGACGACGAGAGTGTCGCCGTCCTGGAGTGCGTCGACCGTACGGTCGAACTGGGGCCTCGACGCACGTGCACCGGAAATACCGTGGTCGACGTAAAGGTCGTCACGCCGGACTCCATCGGCGAGGATGTTGACCTGTTGCCGGTCGGTGGGCTGCTGGCGCGTGGAAACGCGCGCGTAGCCGATCAGTTTCGTCATTATCGACTCCAGGGTGTCTCATAACCATTGGCGCGCACCACAATCCAAGCATCAGGTTATGCGACCTAGTTATGAGAATCGGCGCGCCGCAAAATGCCGGTGATTCTGAGGAAGCTCAGATCACGGCGGTGAGACGTCTTATATCGCTAGGGATATGAGACAGGACAATGCGACCGCAGTGGACTGTGTCTTTGCGTCTCCCTGCTCAAATAAAAGGAATCCGCCCTAATCGTTCACGAGGATGTACTTCTCAAACAGTTCGGCGAACCGCTTGTATGCTCCACGCTCGTGCTGAAGTCGGCCAGCAACGATGCCTGGCGCGATCCCGATTTTTTGGACGAACAACTGGACCTCGTCGTTTAGATCTCCGTCGTAGACGGACAGTTTCACTGGGAGTGATCGGAGGCTAGTCGCTCGTCTTGCGGGACGCCTAGCCGGGAATGCCTTGGCGGTCCGCTGGGGCCAAGGAGCGCGAACGCGCATTTCCGATGGCGAGGAGGACTCCACCAACGGATGCAACGGCGCACACACGAGGAATGTGATCGTGGTGGTCCAGCCGGGGCCGGCCGTCACCAAGCCTTGACCGTCTGCACGCTGCCAGTTACAGGCTCGCCCGGGTTTGACGGCTTGTTCTCGGCGCGCTTATGCGCGGCGAGCGACGTAGCGCTTTAGGAGGCGGCGGATTCCCTTCGGTGTGTTGCATACAGTGGTCTTCTGCATGACGTATGCCGCGGCGGTGGGGACGGAAGGCTGCGGTGCGGATGGCGCTGTTCAGTTCCTGGTCGCCGCCGCGAGGACGGCGGCGGCAGGTCATGTTGCCTTTGGAGCGGGCGATCCAAGTGGAGCGGGTAAATGCGGCTTCGGACGGCTGAGGCCAGGCGCTGACCGGAATGTGGTGAGTTCATCATCAGTTGCACGGCCTCGAAATGTCCCCCTGCCGTGTTCTGCGAGACCTGCTTGCGTGTCCCCATGAATGACGACTTGTCGCTTCTTTCCTATTCTGTGAAACTACTGTGAGCCGACAGGCTTACTGCTCACAAGAAAGTTGTTGAGGATACATGCGTAAAATCACCAAAATTGGCCTCATGGCCTCTTCACTCACCGTTCTAACCATATTGGGCGGTGCAGGGGTTGTTCAGGCGCTCGACGACCCGCTGTCACCGGATTTTGTCCAGGAAGATGGATCGTTTTACTCTGTGGATCAGATTGACGCAGTGTGGGCGTCCGTCACTGAGGACTATCCGGACGCACTTCCCGCGAACGTGAGTTTCCCTGCAGACGCTCCGTCGTTCTTCCATCCAGAAGATGCCGAAAGGCCAATTTTTCAAACAGGGCTGCCTGGGTTGATCGCCGCTCGATACTGGCGTTGCGCCTGGCTCGATGTGTCGCTGGATGGCGCTGAACTCGGACAAAAAACCGCTGCGACCGCTGCTCAAGTTGCCTTGAATGGATACAAAGAGTTGCCAGCGGTTAAGGACCTCGTGGACGTTGATGGCTACAACGAGCAAATAAACGAGTACGCGACGACACTCGGGGTGACCCCTGCGGTGGCAGAGTTCGATCTCGAGTGCGGAATCTACACGGAAGCAGGAAACGTCCGATGATGCGAGTACCAGCTCGAAGGAAAAATTCTGTGCTTCGATATGTGTTGGGCGGAGCTATGACCGTCGCCATGATCTCGGCTGCTCTCGTCACCACATCAGCTGTCTCGGCAGAAGCTAATATTGCGGGGATCTCCGGTCAGCTGAACAACCAATACGATGCAACGTATTACGACAGTCCGAGGACCAACACGTACGGGAAAAACGCGGTAGCTTTTAAGACAACCGGCAGCTCGGCAGGCGGCGGCCTTTGCATGGCACTTCGGCCCACAAGCTCGGCCTCAGGAACTTTTGCACGGGGATGCGGATATTCTGCCTGGAATACGATCAAGCACGATAACGGTAATCCATACATCGGTTATGGAACTTTTTACCTAAGTGTCGCCAACTATGGCGGCGCATGCGGCGGGGACGGCTGCGGCAATGTCTCGTGGACGGCAGACTTCATGTGGAACGAACGCTGGTACTAAAAACTCGTCGGTGCAGGTATACCGACGCCCGCCTGTCAGCCGGCGGATAGCTATCAGGCATAGATGGGGTGACGTGATCACACTCTCCGGTTGTTTCTTATGCCCTCCGGCCACATGGACGGGGCGGAACATCTCATGCACGAAGAATCGTTAGGTTTGAAGAATTTCATGAAAAAGTCAAACACCACCCTCACCTCAGGTCGTGCAGGTGTGGCGGCGGCACTAGTTATTTTTGCCTTGGCCGGTTGCGCTGGGGCAACGGAAGACCCCGCGCCAGTTGCTGGCGGGCCAGCAACTTCCACCAGCACACCCACTCCGGACAGCAGCCCACGTCCTGGTGAATCTGCTATCAGCACTGACCATGTGTGTGGACAAGTGACTGCGCTGGCGACTCTGGAAGCGAATACAGTCGCTGGTTTCGAGGCTGGGGTCCTGAGCGCGGATCAATATGTGGCTCAAATGGATATGGTCGCCGCTGGTTATGAGCACGTGCTGGTCAATGACTCTGACGTTGGAGACCGCGTCGCAGACTTCGTGCTGTTCCTGAAGGCAGCTGCACCGTCGGCGGAAGGTGCGCGCTTCGATCGTGACGCGGACGGGTGGCAGAACGCTGTTTCTGAAGTCGCCCTAGCGTGTAACACTGCCGGTTCCTCGGTCTCGGTGCTGGCAGCTTTCGGAGGATAGACCGACTTCCAACATATGGACAGGGCTGCTGAACTTCGGTGTGAGACAGGCGCTGGGACGATTGGCGGGGCCGGACGGCACGTGTTCATGTCTTGAACACGGTCTTCCGGTGCCGCCAGTGCGATTTTTTAGACTCAGTCCCTTCCGCCGGTTTTGTTTGACTTCGTGAATCGTGTCGAACTCACCGCTCGGCACCGCCGCGAAAAGATTCCTCAAGACCCCTGGAGGTGTCCGGACGGCTACCTAGACGCAGAGTGACGGCCCTTCGCTCCCCGCATCGTTACAGCGTCCCTATTTTCTTCCTCTCGGAAGACGTTCAGGGGATTACTTCCGCAAGTTTTATTTCCTGACTTACACGAAAGCTGGCTCCATTGAACAAGCATGTGACTCTTTGTGCATTGACTGTTGTGGGAGTTCTTCTCCTCGGCTTCCTTCAGCCCGCTGATGTCGCCCCTGCCCAAGCTGCACCTATTGAGGGTGCGTCAGGAAACGAAGACTGGCCATCCAATCAGGTTCCGGAGAACCGCCGTGATCAGTCGTTGGGTGCGGGTTGGAAGGCGAGTAGCGATGTCGCGACGACGGCCATCGGTGATGAGGACGGATTCACGATTTACGCGGCTGCAGCTTCTGAGGGCTACGCCTGGTTGCCGGTGACAACGCTAGCCGTTCCAGGAGTCGAGACGGATCGATGGATTGGCAATACCTGTCTAACTGAGGACGGCGCTTATATGGGAGTGGTCTACGGGCCACGAACCATGACGAATGATGCGCGTCAGTTTGACGCGGGCGCTTGGGGGGCGATCGTGGATATGAACACGGGCGTCGTTACCTCTATCGGACGAGGGTTTTCGCTTGCGTATTTCAACCCAGGGTGCGGCGCCGGCAATGACATAGTGATGGCTGCTTTCACGGAAACCGCCGAGACGCGTCTTGTTCGCGTGAATGCGGCTAGTCCGAGTGAAACGGCAGTTACTGAAGTTCCCTTTGAGCTCGCTTCGCCGATTCCCACCTTGAACGGCTTCGTAGGCGCTGCCGCAGGTGATCTCGTGCACGTCTCGAGCGACGGCATCGTCGATAGTATCGCCAAGACAAACGGAGTCGCTTATGACGTAACTATTGCGCCGGACGACGCCGTTGTATTTATCGATAAAGATGGCGAGACAGCCGTCGCTCGCATCGTTCCACACGGCCAGTCCAGGACGAGCGTCGCCGAGGCTGCCGAACTAGCCCGCGGACCCATCCAAGATTTCGGTTTCCTACGTGATCGCTCGGGGCGACTTTACGTCGCGGGCGAATCAACGCAGCCGGCCGCAGCGCTGCCCCCCGGTATCTCGACCCTCAACGAATCGTCGAAATCCACGTTATCGGGCGAAGGCCAGCTCGTCGTTACAGAGACATCGAACGTATTGGATGCCGCCGCGAAATCCGAAGGGAACATCCCCCCGAACCCGCAGGTTATCGTTAACGCGAAGGTACTTCAGACCGGGGAGATCCTGCGTTTCGCGGTCGAACCAGGCGGACCGCAAGAACAATCACAGGTTTCTTCCGCTCCCCAACGCCTCGCGGCAGCTGCGGTGGTTGGCGACCCGCACAACCCCATTGAAGCGGAACGGGCGTGCGCGATACCTCGCAATGATCCTGCGAATCAGGCGCTTCAACCCAAACCGCGACAAGTGGAATGGGCCGTAAACCAAGCCGTAACGGGCACGCTGAATAAGGCACGCACGCTGTCTCCCTTTCTTACCCGAGCGGGATTAGCCGGGACCACTCCTCAAGGGCTTTTCCCCAGACTTTCGTTGGACGGCGGAGGGCGCGTGCCGTCCCAGATAATGCTCGGGATAATCGCGCAGGAATCAAACCTGTGGCAAGCGTCGAGGTACACGACTCCTGGGGTTACCGGGAATCCTTTAGTCGGAAATTTCTACGGAAATGACCAGTCCGATGCTGGATTCACGTGGACGCCGAACTTTGAAGACGCCGACTGCGGTTACGGTGTTTCCCAGGTGACAGATGGAATGAGAAAAGCGGGAAGCGAACGGCCCGGTGAAGTCGCGCTTTCGCCGACGAAGCAGCGGGCGGTTGCACTTGACTACGCAACGAATATCGCTGCAGGTCTGCAGATCTTGACCCAGAAATGGAATCAAACTAAGAGTGAAGGTTTGACTGTCAACGATGGTGACCCGGCATGGCCCGAGAACTGGTTTTATGCCGTGTGGGCATACAACACTGGATTCTATTCGGAGAGTCAAAAGGCGAACAACGGAGGAGCATGGGGTGTCGGGTGGTCCAACAACCCCATCAACCCCAAGTACGATCCAAGCCGCAGTCCATTCCTAGAGACCTCGTACGGAGACTACAGCCCCGCTGACGCGGCAAATCCTCAGGACTGGCCTTATCCCGAGAAGGTGATGGGATTTGCTGCATGGTCCTTGTCCTTGTACGAGGACGAGGACACTCTCGTACAGGCATTTCGTCCGGCTTGGTGGTCCTCTGCAAGTGATCGGACGAGAGTAAAGCCTCCGATGGACCTCTTCTGCGTTGCGTCCGTGAACGATTGCGACCCGACTCAATCCGTTCGTCCGACGGCCCCAGGGATGTCGTCTGAGCCGTCCGGTCCGTGTCTTCATAAAGACGCCAATGGCCTCTACGATCTAAAGTGCTGGATGAATGGCCCAGTGGATTGGAAACCCGACTGTTCAGGCTGTGGGAACGAACTTCTCCGCTTCTACGCGGGCTACCCAGAACAAGAGGATGCGACGAGTTTTCCACCGAACTGCAGTGTCGCTACAACTGACGCGAATGACCCCTTTTCGCGCGGCCTGCCGGCAAACGCTCTCGTGGTGGACGATGTGAGTACTTTGCCGCTCCGGGACTGCGCCCAGCAAAGCAACAGGGGCAGTTTTGAGTTCACTTTCGGCTCGGCCTTGGGCGGATATCCATCGAAGATTGATACTCATCAGCTCGGCGCTGGATTTAACTCGCACTTCTACTTTGCTCACACGCGCCTCGCGAATACTGGAAATAATCTGTACGGCGGGCTTGATGTCAGTGGGAAGTGGACCCTGGGGCAATCGCTGGACGGCACATGGACTCGAGTCCTCGTGCACCTGCCCGACCACGGAGCGTGGACGCAACAAGCCGCCTACGACATAGACCTAGGCGATGGAACGGTCAAGCGGCGATTTATTCAGCAGCGAACGGGCGCCAACAGTTGGGTATCGCTCGGCGTATTCCAGATGAAAGGCACACCGAGCGTTACGCTGTCAAACTCTACCTTCGACGGTGACGGCATCGACGACATAGCGTGGGACGCGGTTGCATTCTCACCTTTGGCTGGAAAGCCAGCAAATATTGTTGTCGCGATGGGAGATTCCTTCTCATCAGGGGAAGGCACATCCGATGACAGCGGGGCGCAGTTCTACTCAGAATCGGACAACAACGGCAAGCGCGTCGCAGACGACGGCGACAACGCATACACCCCAGATGTGCAGTTCAACCGAGACCGTAATGCGTGCCATCGCTCGAGTGAAGCATGGTCTCGAAAGGCGACCGTGCCCGGTCAGACGCAGACAGTCGGAGCGCTAGCGGATTCGTACAACGCGGCTATGGACTACCACCTCATCGCCTGCTCGGGCGCGCTGACTGAACACGTCCTCCCTTACCACTCGGTCACAGGAGCACCTCCAACTGTAGCGGGGACGCGGACGGGTGAGTTCGGCAAGTATCGCGAAGTTTCTCAGCTCGACAGTGGCTTTCTAGATGAAAACACAACCCTCGTCACAATCTCTATCGGCGGCAACGACGCGCGTTTCAGCAAGATCATCACCGCTTGCGCTGCATATGCCGAATGCAGCGGCAAGACGTTTGACGGCGATACGCAGACGCTCCCGCAAGCCACATATGATCTCATCACTGAAGAAGTGCAGCCGTCCGTTGTTACCGTGCTGCAGCAGATTCGATTGAAAGCACCCAATGCACGCGTTCTGCTGATGGGATATCCGACGCTTTTCCTCGAAGGCTCAACGTGCATTACCGTTGCGGAATATCAGAGAACTTGGCTTGTGGAGGCGAGCAATAGACTCGCTGCTGCTTTCACAGCAGCGACTAATACGGCAAACACCGACGCAGGTCAGGTGTATGTCACGCTGGCCGACCCCGTGCCCAACTTCGCAGGACAAAATCTGTGCAACGGGGACCCGAGCGGTATGAATAGCTTCAGATACGTGCTCACGCCCGGGGATGATCCGAGCGTGCGCTTCTTCGATGTAGGCATTGTTTCTGCGCAAAGCGTTCACCCGAACGTCACCGGGTCACGCCTATACGCACAGGCAATGACCAACGCCTTGAAATAATTTCAACTCACTTCCCGAAACTGCACGAAAGGCTTGGCTATGTCAACCCAAGTGGGACCCATCGGGGCAATCTAAGTGGGACCCGCCCTGGTTCGCAGCGCTGACGGGTGACCGTCTGGTCTGTCGGGACTTTCCAGTCGCATGCTAGAAGCGCGGAGGGTACATTGCGTCGTGGGGCAACTGCCCCTAGGGCAGCTGGCACGTTGAAGTGACTTGAGGATCATGAACAAACACTCTGATCACTGGGAGGAGCGCGCAGCCGCCACTTCTACGATTCAACGGAGATGACTCGCTACCGTGTCGTGCCGCGGCGGCGTTGAAAGGCCTCTGCCGACACTATTGGCAGAGGCGGAGGCCACCGCACACGTGGACGTGAACGTAGTTCACTTTGGTGTGGATGTAGGCCACGAAGACTGCATCCGAATCGAGGACTTCATCCAACGGCGCCGTCCCTATCGGGGGCTCTTGACTGACGACTGTGTACGTTAGCGGACGAGGCAGAGTTTCTGCTAGCCCTCTGATTTTTGCGTTATCGGCTCTACCAAACGACGCCCTCACATACTCGCCGCTGCAGTCGTACCCGCCCTCAACAAGCGGCGCCTTGCTGTCCGCATCAAGCGCCTCCAAAGCAGGTTGAGAAGCCGGCGTCACGAGCGGAGCCGGAACGCTGCACGAGCGTGACGCGAAGACCTGATCGATGAGCGACGCTGCCTCGAGAGCTGGAACAGCGGGAGGGAAGGCGAGCAGCGCGACCCGGTAGATATCGCACGAGTAGCGTACAGGCGCATTCGGGTTGCTGATTGATCCGATGGGCTCAACGGCGCAAACGTCCAAGGTGCGGGTAGCAGTTGGAACAAACCCACCGTTACCAGCGACGACATCTGTTGCGGCGGTGGCCGTGGCGACGGCTACGGGACGGCTCTCGTCCCCCATCTCTGGCCCGGCCTTAGGAGCATCTGTGCAACCAGCCAAAGTCCCCACTATCAAGATCAGGGAAAGCGTAGAGATCCGTCGCCTGAACTTCACCATGTCCCCATCCATTTCAGCTGCGTTGACGGTTGGTCAGCATCCGCGCCAAGCAACGAAAAATTCTGGCGGCAGCTAAGGATTTCGTCTAAGTGACGCCGCCCCTTTTTGAAGCCTAGAGGAATTCGACGTCCGGCTCCACATCCAAGGATGAAGCCGTTCGATTACGAATCGCACCGAAAACCGAGAGTTGCGTTTTGTTAGCTACATCCTCATATCGTCCGGCGGCATAGAGAACGGCACGATAACAGCGCACTTGTCCCTCCGGCGAGACAAATGAGTATTAGAGCCTGTGAGTCCCACCCGATCGTGCGGTTGAGCCCCACCGTTCGTGCGGAAGAGCACCAGTGGTGGTGTGGCTCAGCACCACAGGTGCTCCCCGTCTGGATTACGCGGTCGCGAGGGCCGCTTGTTCCCGGATGTTGTAGGTGCCGGTGTCGACCCAGGTGGTGTTGTGGATGATGCGGTCCATGATGGCGTCGGCGTGGACGCCGGCGCCGAGGCGTTGGTGCCAGTCCTTTTGTTGATACTGGGTGCAGAACACCGTTGAGGCCTCGCCGTAACGGCGCTCCATCAGCTCCAGCAGCATTGTCCGCATCGATTCCGTCGGCTTATTGAGCAGCCACTCGTCTTATGTGGAGCAAATTGTTATGCGAAGTTGACTAGGTAGGGCCCGGTTTCTCCCTCGAGTTGAGATCGTTACTTCGCATAATTCATTCCTCTGAAAGCCTGTTTGTCTCGGTATGACATTCAGGCAGATTCGGAGAATTGAGATGAGAAAGACAATTGAGGAGCTCGAAACTCAGGCGGCTCAGATGCTCGCCAAACTGGGTTACAAGTCCGGCACGATTGAGAGCTACAGAGCCTCCTGGGGCAAAGCCCGGCGATGGTGTTCACAACGAGGCGTTGAGTGGTTCGGTGCGGATGAGGAACACCAGCTTTTTGAACAGTTGGGGCTGAACGAGAATGTGCTGTCGCCCGCCAACCGCGCCGTCCGTAGGCACATTCGAGCCCTGCTTTCCGTGGAGAACGATGGGTGCCTTCCTGGTCTGTCAAGGCCAGCACCTGACGATCTACCCGATCGGTTTGGGCAAGTGTTCGAAGCGTATGCCTCGCATTTGGAGCAGCGTCGTCTCGCTCATGCGACACGACTTGGCCAGGTCAGCCTTATCAGAAAGTTCATAACAGGTTTGGCTGTCGAGGACTTCGAGGATCTATCCGTCGAGGATGTCATTGCCCACATGGAAGCGTGTACCAAGATGACCGCGCAAACCAAGGCGGGGATCCTTTACGCTATCCGCGCGTTTACGAGGTGGGCAGCCGAGGAAGAATTATGCAGTCCCGCGGTCGCGGCCGCGATGCCGGTCATTCCCGACCACAAATATACGTCGCTGCCGTCAGCCTATGCTGTTGTGTGTGATCAACTCTTTGTAGGCCGTTTCGGCGCTGGAATCCTGCCAAGTTAGCGGCTGGTTTCCTGCCAAAAAAGCGCTAAAAATCAGGCCAGCAAATCCCGCCCAAGAAATGGGGCTGGGGATGCGCAGAGATTGAGATCACCCGGTGGCCGTGGCCCTCTCCCAAGCGATGGAGACATGGGCCCGCCACCCCCCGATAGGTTCCTAAAAGCGCAGCAACTGCCAAGCGGTCGCGCCGGAAGGAACCAGGAAGCAGATGACGGTACCCATGTCCGTGCAAGAAAATATCAGAACACTCGACTCCCACGGAATCGCGGGCCGTGAAATCGCCCGCCGGTTGGGAGTCAGCCGCGACACGGTGGTCAAATACACCGGGCAACGCGACTACTCACCACAGCCCCCAGCGCCGATAGCCAGGCCCACCGGCTCGGCGATGACCGGGTTCGAAACGACCGTGGAAACCTGGTTGAGCGAGGACCAACGCCGGCCTCGGAAACAGCGCCACACGGCCAAACGAGTCTTTGACCGCCTGGCCGCCGAGAACGGTTTCACCGGCAGCTATTCGCCGGTGCAACGCTTCGTAAAGAAGTGGAACGACCAACACCGCCAAGCCGGTGAGGGCTTCACCGAGCTGGTCTGGCCGGCCGGCACCGCGCAGGTCGACTTCGGCCAGGCCGAAGCCATCATCGGCGGAATCCGGCAGATCCTGCACATTTTCGTGGTGACGTTCCCGTTCTCGAACATGCGCTTCGTTCAGGCCTACCGCGGCGAGACCTCCGAGTGCGTCTGCCATGGCCTGCGCACCGTGTTCGATCACATTGGCGCCGCGCCCCGGCACCTGGTCTTTGACAACGCCACCGGCATCGGACGACGCGTCGGCACCAAGGTCGTCGAGGCCAAACTGTTCGGCGCATTCAAACTGCATTACCGGTCGGAGTTTCGGTTTTGCAATCCGTACTCTGGAAATGAAAAGGACAACGTGGAAAACGCGGTTGGGTTCCTCCGACGCAATCTGATGGTCCCCGAGCCGGAAGCGGCCACCCTGCAGGGCCTGAACGACATGTTGCTGGCGCGGTGCCTGGCGTTGGCTGAGGCCGTCCACTACCGAAAAGGCCTGCCCGTGAGCGAGCTCTTCGCCCAGGACGTCGCCGCGTCGCTGGCGCTGCCCGGCGTCGGGTTTGATCCGGTCCGTTACGAGTCCCGCACGGCCGACAAGAAGGGGAACGTCCTCATCGACGGCAACACCTACGCGGCCGGGTCCTCCTTCCACAGCCGCACCCTCACGGTCGGGTTGCGCCACGACGTGGTCGAGATCCTCGATGAGCATTCCGCGCCGGTGCGGTCTTTTCCATGAGCTTTCGGAGTGCAGGCCGAGACGATCTTCGAACCCGCGGCGCTGCTGCCGTTGCTGGTGACCAAGCCCGGCGCCTGGAGCCATTCCCAACTCCGGCCGTTGGTCCCCGAGCCGGTGCGCGACTGGCTCGACAAAGCCACCGCCACCAATCGGCGTCGCCTGCTCAGCGCTGTTGAGGCCGCGTCGGGATCAGCTGATTTCGACGCTGCCATCAGCGCTGTTGGCCTGCTCATTCAGCGCGGAGACACCCCCGAGATCGCCGCGCTGGGCATGCTCGCCCGGCGCTTGGCCGACGGCACCACCCCGGCAGTGGAGAACGTGGACCTGAGCGTCTATGACATCTTCACCACCGAAAGCTTCACCACCCTCAACGCTCTGACGGGAGAGATCGCATGACCCTGATCACTGCGCAGGACATCATCGAGACCGGCCGGCAGGCGTCGCTGACCCACAGCCTGCTGGTCGAATGGGCTGAGAAGGGCGCCCCGAAACAACGTGAATACCTCCACGGAGAACTCCTGGCCGAGCACGAATCTCGACAAGCTTCACGCCGCCAACGCCTGTTGACGGCCGCGCGGCTGCCCGCGCTCAAATCGCTCACGGGTTTCGACTACTCGAGCGTCAAATTCCCCGAGGACTACGCCCGGGAGGAGCTGACGTCGTTGGACTTCATCAACCGGGCCGAGGACTTGGTTCTCTATGGCGATGTCGGCACCGGCAAAACCCACCTCGCCAGTGCGCTGATCGCCGCCGCATGCCAGCAAGGAATCCCCGCACGCTTCTACACGACCTCGTCGCTGGTGATGCAGCTGCGCCGCGCTAAAGACGAGGGCCGCCTCGACCGGGAGCTGGCCAACATCGCGAAAAACCAGCTGCTCGCGATTGACGAATTTGGCTACCTTCCGATTGATACCGAGGGCGCCCGGCTCCTGTTCCAAGTCATAGCCGACGGTTATGAAAAAAGAAGCCTGCTCATCACCACAAATTTGGAGTTCTCACGCTGGGGAACGGTGTTCGGCGACGACAACATGGCCGCTGCCGTCATCGACCGCATCGTCCACCACGGCCGCCTTCTCCAGTTTCGTGGCGAGTCCTACCGCGTCAAACACGCCCTCATGAAATAGCCGTGCACCAGCCCCGCCGACCTCGCTCCTGAAGCCGGCCGGACCGGCGCAAACGCCGCTCCTCTGCAAGGTCGCGGCGACGAAACCGACCCCGAAAACCGGCCGCTGATGCCGGCCTGCTCAAATGGCCGGAAATGGTGCCGAACTGGCCGGTTAATTAGCGCTGAAATGGCCGGCTTTGAGTTGACAAAACACACACTGCAACTGGGAACGGGTATTCATCTGACGACATTGACACTCCCTGCTCGGTTTAAACGGACCTTACCGGCCACGTCCGACACCGGCCGCAACCCATACAACGGGCACCACAGTTGAGAGCCGGCGGACGGACAACGATGCCCTTGTGAGTCTTGTGAGTCTTGTGAGCTTGGCCAGCAGCAGACCTGCCCGCATCGGGTCTCTTTGCGGGGAACATCGCAACAGTGGGCGCCACGCACTTCACCGAGCATGTTCTGCGTAGAGGTCCAAGCCGGTCCAGAGTCGTGGGTCAGAGACCCTCAATCCGAGCGAATATCGCGCGCACCTGATCTGCCGGGAGCAAGACATCGAGAAGAGCAGAATCCCACTCGCGACCGCCGTACGCGCGAGTCTGACTCAAATCCGCAACAGACAGGTTCGCGTCACGAACGACGGCTCCTGCCGTATCGTCGATGTAGCCAGCCTGAACCTCGGCGACCTCGGCGACCTCGGCGACCTCGGCGACCTCGGCGACCTCGGCGACCTCGGCGACCTCGGCGACCTCGGCGACCTCGGCGACCTCGGCGACCTCGGGGCTGATGGAGCTGTTCGAGGCCCTGAGAATCCGGGAAAGCGATTCGAGAATCATTACGGCGTCTGCTGCGGTGCGATCAGAAGTAGTCATGACCTCAATCTTCCAGTGAATCGGAAGTCGCACCTACCTGAGGTACCGCGACAGCTACGCAGCAACTCCACCCACGCCTGCGTTACCTGACTCAACCAACCGCTCGACGACGCTCACTAGTTCGTCTGTCGCAATGCGTAAATCGGCATCTGTTACGGGAATGTTTGCCGTGTTCTCGGGATGGTGAATGGAATTCCTGACGTAGCCCGGAACCGTTGTCGGGTATTTGAAACTCGCGTGGCGTTCCCATATTTTGACGTGCTTGAGCCCCTGAAATACGAGGAATGCGTCTACTTCCTCTTCTTTGGCACTCTTCCCCGCTGGTTTCTTATCGTCCAGGTGTTTCTGGATGAAGCCGTAGAGCTCGTTGTGGAAGTCGTGGCTGCACATGCCGAACGCTCGATAGTTGATTTCGCCCCAAGTCGGTTCACCGACTCCGAACAGGCCGAAACTCGTTGACGTGTCAATTTTTCGTTCATGATCCTGTCCCGCGATCACTGTGAGCCGGTGTTTGCGACTGTCAAATTTTCTAATCAAGTACGGCGAATGCGTAATGATGAAGACCTGATCACGTTCGCCAATCACGCTCAGCGCGTCGCCCAGCCGAAGTTGTGCGCTGGGGTGCAGCCATGTTTCCGGTTCGTCGAGCATGAGGATTAGCGGCGTCGTGTTTTCCGTGTCTTCGGTGTGCTCTGCCTTTGCATACAGTTGGATAATGCCAAGGGCGATGGCGCGCTGCATCCCGGAACCTTTGCCTTCGACTGGTGTCTCACCTGCGCCGTCGTCAACGTGAAGTCGTCCTTGTTTCATGAAAACCGACGGATCCGGGAGCGTGAATTCGAAGCGCATCGCAGCATGGCCATATTGGTCCTCCACCAATGACTTGATGTCATTTGCGAGCTTCTCGGTCTCGACTAGGAAGGACTCCTCGTCGTCGTCGGCAAACGCACTTCCGTGGGCCGTCACCAGGCTCTTCCAACGTTCTGTCTGAGCGAAACGGGTGAAAGCCGCATCGAGAAGTCGCCCAAGCGTCTTGGTATTGGCGAAATCAATGTGGTCACCAGGCTGTGCATCCGCCCAGATGGCTTCGAAGTCAAAGATCGCTTTGACTTTCGCATCGATCCCAGTGACATTCTCGAACTGTTGACGCTCGGGATGCCAGAAGCACACCGCCTTGACGTCTACGGACTTATCCTTGCCGCTCTGAACCACCGTTCGCATTTGGCTACTACGTTCCAGGCGCAACACCACTTCGCCGTCGTCCTCGAAGAGGAAACTCTGGAGCAGAGCGTACTTCCCTTGGCGCACCAACTCCTCAACACCGCCGGAAATATCTACGACCACTCGGGTGGGCCCGTCAGCGTTGGTGGAATAGAAAGTGTCGGGACGCCACTTGTAGGCAGTTGAGCCCTCGAACAAGAAGAGCAGGGACTCCAGAACTGTTGACTTACCACCGTTGTTGTCTCCAACTAGGTAATTAACTCCGCGACCCAGGTCGAAGACTGTTTCTTGACGAAAGCTCTTCACGTTCTGAACGCTCAACCTCTTGATGTACACGACACTCCGCCCTCTCGACTTGGCGCACCCCAGTGTCACGCCCCCTTCGGAGCATATGGGGCTTTGTCTAAGCCACGCGCGGAGGAAAATTCACGTGTCGCCCGCGGGGAGCGGACCCGACGGAATAGGACACCACGAGCGACACCAATGTTTTCTGGATCCGTGGCCACGCTTAACCTGGGGTTATGGCGCAAACGACCCCAGATCTTCACCCGCTCCGCGTCGGAGATTTCTTTATACGCGAGACGCTGCAGTCGATGGTGTCGCTAGTCACGTGGTTCGTGGCAGTGAGTTTGATGTTGCTGATTCCATTCAGGTGGGTGCAGGGGACCCAGATAACGCTTACGGACCCGGGCGACTCGGCGGGCGGCCTCGGAGAGGCCGCCCGCAATTCATGGTTGCGGCGAGTCTGATCGCCGCCGGCCTCGTGCTGCTGTCTCGCTGGTCGATAGCCGGCGACGGTTTCGGGGGCCGGTGGCCGCGGTCCGCGCACCCGGTCGGCCAGTTCGTTCGGGCCACGGTGTGGATCCTGGCGATCGCATGGGGAGCTGGACTGCTGCGCAGCCCGATTGAGTCGACGACGGGCACGGCGTCGGAGGGCGCCTCGGCGCTGTGGCGGACGTATAGCAGTGCGGACAGGGCGCTGGTCGGACTTTTCGCCGCGACGACGGAGGAGACTCTGAACGTCGCCGTGCTGGCCGGTATCGCGTTCGCCGCTGCATCGGCAGTCAGCCTGTGGCGGGTCCGGCATGGCCGGTCTGCGCTGAACTTTCGCACGTTGTGGGCGGTGGCGGTCGTCGCCGCCCTCGTGGGCCTTGTCACGCGATACACGGATCATCTGTCTCAGGGCGGCCTTGGATCCACGGTCGCGGTGGTCTGGGGCGCGGGATTCCCGGCCGTATTCGCGATCTACCGGTCAGTTCTGCCACTGATGCTCGGGCATTTCGTCTACAACGCTCTTGTGGCGGGCAATCCGGTTCTGCTGGACACTTGGGGTGCGTACCTGGCGGTGTTTGTCCTAGTGCTCGGCGGCACCTTTGCGGCCTCCTATTGGTGCCCGCCAGCCTGGGCCACCGAGCGTAGCTGGGTCTGAGTGGCATGCCTGGCACTGGCCTGCTGGGCTGAGACTAAGCCGCGGCCGGGTGAATGGCCCGTGTCCTGGTCCTTGTCGCTGGCGCTTGCACGGGGTCAGTGTCAGACTCCGCCCATGGATGACCTCGACACCCCCAACTGCCCTACCTGCTTGATTCGCATGGGCGCAGTTGAGCGCTGGGGTGCAGCGTTCTGGAAATGCGCGGAGTGCGGGCTTGTGAAGCTCTGACTGCTCGGCTCGGGTGAGGTGTTCGGCCCGCCGGGGCGATGCTCCCCCGTTATCCTCCGTGACGTCGTACTGGTCCAGTGGCTCGACCTGGTCCGCTGACCAAGGGCCACAGGGCCTGCTCGAGCTTGTGGACGATGCCTTGAGGCTGCCCCATACGTCCTAGACGACGGGCGTCCTGCAGCGTGGCGGCCGTGGCTGGCTGCGTGCTGTCATCTTGCGTTCACGTTTGCACAGTGTCCCACGTGTTTTCGGGGTTGTGCAGGCGAGTGTTGAGCATTAGTTTTTCCGTTCACCTCTGCACCAAAAGGGTTTTGCTCACTACTCCTCTGCATGAAAGAGGTGGCGGGGTGGACGCGGAATCGGTGCACACTGGCGAGTTCGGCAGGCACCATCCGCGACCTCCGCGATCCCGACGCGCCCGAAGCGGACGAGGCCTGAGGCCAGCTCCGAGGAGCGGACGCCGCGACAACCCTGAGCGTGCCGTGTCGGCAACGTTCATCAAACGAATTCTTGAAGGGAAAAAGAGAGCGAGTCCTCAGACGTGTGGTCTATTGAGCACGAAACGCCCAAGCCAATTACGTGCATCTCAGTTCATCCCCATCCCTGTTTGTTCCAGCCTAACTATTCGGGCCAAGTCAGTCCGTGGGCCCCGCTCCCAATGCTGCTGGTTCGGAATCTAGAACTCCACAAGGTATTCGAACGGCAACCACGACTGCGACATGCACTGTTGTGATCTGCTCCTTCAAAGCGCGATAAGGCCGTCCCGTACAAGGTTCCCCCTGCGGGCATACAGTGACGGTCAATGTCGGTCTAGACGAGCTGTGCAGGCGAGTACGGAAAATGACATCGCTGCAATCCGACTCATATATATGAGGTGTCTCGTAACCTCAGTGTGTCGAAACACATGGGATATGCGACAGTCCTCACTGTGTCGCAATGAGGCGTGACTCGGGCGGACATATTTGCCGGGCGGGACATCCGGACAACATCGTTGACGATTGCGTGACGTCCGATCAGCGATGGGCCGACGGGTCGTTGGTTGACGGGTCGCGGGCTTCAAGTTGTGCGACCGGGCTACCGTCGGACGTCGGCCTCAATTTGAGAAATGCCCGAGAGACCTCCCAGACACTCGCCCTCATGCGAGGTTCAGCTGTACCGCCCTCCGAGGATATTGTTTCGCGGACTTCTCGTTTAGTTTTCGTTTGTCACTTTTTTGGCCACTCGTGAAATGTCGCGCGGTGAGATTGATGAGCCGAAGCGCCGATTGGGACGGTTTTCTGACGTCTTGGTGCTGCACTGTATAGCGGCGAACTCGTCAGTGGCCGGCGCCGAGGTTTCCGGCCAGGCGACTGTGCAGCTCGGTGCTGGCCTTGTTAAGCCCCTCGATGACGACGTACTTGTCGTGCCGCTCGTACTTGTAGGTGATCGCGTCGAGGGTGGCGACCGTGGAGGCGTCCCAGATGTGGGATGCGGACATATCGATCACGATGCGGTCGGGATCGTCGGCGTACTCGAACTGCGTCATCATGTCGTTGCTGGAGGCAAAGAACAGGGCACCTGTGACTGTGTAGTAGGCGGTGGGTACGGGCTGGTTGAGTTCGACGGTGCGTTCGACCCGGGCGAGGTGGGCGACCCGGCGGGCGAAGGCGACCATGGCCACGATCACGCCGACGACGACGCCGATGGCGAGGTTGTGGGTGAGGACGATGATGACGACCGTGGCGATCATGACGGTCGTCTCGCTTTTGGGCATCCGTTTGAGCGTTGACAGACGGATGCTGTGCCAGTCGAACGTGAGGTACGACACGATGATCATCACGGCGACCAGGGCGGCCATGGGTACAACAGCGAGCACGTCGCCGAGGCCGAGCACGAGCACGAGTAGAAAGACGCCGGCGAGGAAGGTGGATATGCGGGTGCGGGCGCCTGAGGCCTTGACGTTGATCATGGTCTGGCCGATCATGGCGCAGCCGCCCATGCCGCCGAAGATGCCGGACATGACGTTGGCTACGCCCTGGCCCCAGGTTTCGCGGGTTTTGTTGGAGTGGGTGTCGGTGATCTCGTCGACGAATTTTGCGGTCATGAGTGACTCGAGGATTCCGACGAGGGCCATGCCGAGGGCGTAGGGGGCGATGATCGTGAACGTGTCCCAGTTGAGGGGAACGTTGGGAAAGAAGAGCTCGGGAAGGCTCTGCGGGAGTTCGCCTTGGTCGCTGATGGTGGGCACGTTGATGGCGATGACGACGGTCGCGATGGTGAGTACGACGATGGCCACGAGCGGGGCGGGGATCACCTTGGTGATGCGTGGCATCACGATCATGATGATGAGGCCGGCGGCAACGAGCGGGTAGACCATGAACGGCACGCCGAGCAGCTGGGGGAGCTGGGCTGTGAAGATGAGAATCGCGAGGGCGTTGACGAAGCCGACCATGACGCTGCGCGGAATGAAGCGCATGAGCTTGGCGACGCCGATCAGGCTCAGCACGATCTGGAACACGCCGGCGAGGATGACGGTGGCGATGAAGTAGTCCATGCCGTATTCGCGCGCCACCGGGGCGATGACGAGGGCGATCGCACCGGTGGCGGCGGTGATCATGGCCGGGCGGCCACCGACGAAGGCGATGGTGACGGCCATCACGAACGAGGAGAACAGGCCGACGCGTGGGTCGACGCCGGCGATGATCGAGAAAGCGATCGCCTCGGGAATGAGCGCCATGGCCACCACGAGGCCGGCGAGAACTTCACGGGTGAGCAGGCGGGGCGTGCGCAGAGCGGTGAGAACGGAGGGTTCCGCACGGTAGCGGTTCGCGGTGATGGGCTTGGAAACGATGGCCATGAGGCCTCCAGAAAGGGGAACGGACCTCACGGAGAAGCCGAATGAATGGGAGTCGGCGACAGTGCCACATTGATCTTCGCAAGGTTACCTTAACGTAAGGGTCTATCGTTCCTGGCAGCGTAAGTCGGTCGAGCCCCTGTCATGCGACGGGGGCTCGACCTGATTAGGCAGCGATGTGCCGGGTCAGTGGCCCGAGCCCATGTTGCCGGCGAGGCGGGCGTGCAGCAGGCTGCTCGCTTCGTTGAGTCCCTCAATCGTCACGGTCTTCTCGTGGCGCTCGTACTTGTATTTGATGTCGTCGAGGGTGGCGACGGTGGAGGCATCCCAGATGTGCGAGTTTGTCATGTCGATGATGATGCGGTCGGGGTCATCGAGGTAGCTGAACTGTGTCTTGAGGTCGTTGCTGGAGGCGAAGAATAGTGCGCCGGTGACGGTGTAGTAGGCGACCGGGCCCTGGTCATCCACGGTCAGGCTGCGCTCGACCTTCGCGAGGTGGGCGACGCGGCGGGCGAAGGCGACCATAGCGATGACGACACCGATCACGACGCCGACGGCGAGGTTGTGGGTGGCGACGACGGCGACAACGGTGACGACCATGACGGTCGTCTCGCTCTTGGGCATGCGCTTCAATGTTGCGATGCGGATGCTGTGCCAGTCGAAGGTCAGCACGGACACGATGATCATGACCGATACCAGTGCGGCCATGGGTACAACGGACAGCACCGGGCCGAGGCCGAGCACGAGAACGAGCAGAAAGGCGCCGGCGAGGAAGGTGGAGATGCGGGTGCGGGCACCGGAAGCCTTGACGTTGATCATGGTCTGGCCGACCATTGCGCAGCCGCCCATGCCGCCGAAGAAACCGGAGAGCATGTTGGCAACGCCCTGAGCCCAGGACTCACGGGTCTTGTTGGAGTGGGTGTCGGTGCTCTCGTCGACGATCTTGGCGGCCATCAGCGACTCGAGAATTCCGACCATCGCCATTCCGAACGCGTAGGGAGCGATGATCGTCAACGTTTCGAGGTTGAGCGGGACGTTGGGGAAGAATAGCTGCGGGAGCGTCGTGGGCAGTTCGCCCTGGTCCCCAATGGTGGGGACATTGATCGATGTCACGACGGTCAGCACCGTGAGTACGACGATCGCGACGAGCGGCGCGGGAACCACCTTGGTGAAGCGCGGCATGACGACCATGATGATGATGCCGACCGCGACAAGCGGGTAGACCATGAACGGGACGCCCAGCAGCTGCGGCAACTGCGAGGTGAAAATCAGGATGCCGAGGGCGTTGACGAATCCGACCATGACGCTGCGGGGAATGAAACGCATGATCTTGGCAACGCCGATGAAGGCGAAGACAATCTGGAAGATACCCGCCAGGATCACGGTAGCGATGAAGTAGTCGATGCCGTAATCCCGCGCGACTGGGGCGATCACGAGCGCAATGGCTGCGGTCGCACCGGTGATCATGGCGGGGCGGCCACCGAGAAATGCGATCGACACGGCCATGATAAAGGTCGAGAACAGTCCGACTCGGGGGTCCACACCGGCGATGATGGAGAAGGCAATTGCTTCGGGGATGAGGGCCATGGCCACAACGAGGCCGGCGAGCACCTCCCGGGTGAGGATGCGCGGTGTGCGCAGGGCTTTCATCACGGTGGGATCGGCTTTGTACCGATTCTTTTCCGTGGTTTTTTCAATGATGGCCATGGGGCCTTCCTGGAGCGGGACACACGTATGGTGTCGGATGAGTAGAAGAAGTGAGTGTGGGCGCCCCGTCGCGCACCTCCACCAGTCATCAGGGACAATGGTGGGAGTGTGGGCTCACATGAGAATGTCAGCCAACTTCTGCAACACTACTCTAACGTTAGGGTTGATTGCTAATCCGTTCGAGAAAAGGTATCAACTATGACTTCCCCAGCCGCCACGGCCACCACGGGCACCATGCACATTGGAGAGCTCGCCGAGAAGACCGGCCTCTCACTGCGCACCATTCGTCACTATGACGAAATCGGGCTACTGAAGGCCTCTGGTCGTACCGAGGGCGGTTTTCGCCTCTATACGCAGGAAGATCATTCTCGACTGATCTTGATTCGCCGCATGAAGCCGCTGGGGTTCTCTCTCGAAGAGATGATGGCGCTGTTGAAGATCATCGACACGCTGCAGGGCGGCGTGGCCGGTTCGGACAATCCGGATGTCCGCGCGGAGCTTGACACCTTCATTGCGCAAGCGGTTGAGCGTCGGCAAAAACTCCAGGACCAGCTGGGAATGGCCGACGAGTTTCTTGAGGTTCTGCGCACTCAGTAAAGCTGAGCGGTCGCGCTAGGCGCGCTGCGGCGGTCGCACGAAGAGCGCGACGCCGATGACGACGGCGGGAATAAGTGCCAGCGCCAGTGCCGGCGTGGTGAAGCTGCCGGTCACGTCAAACCCGAGCGAGAGCGCGACCGGACCGAAAGCCGTCGACGCGAGGCCGATGGCCGTAGCTACTCCGCGGATATTGCCAATGTGTGCCAAGCCGTAATAGCGCACGTATGAGGCTGCTTCCATACCGCGCAGGCTCCCTCCGGCGGCACCAAGAACGAGGCCATAGACAATGGCCGCCATTCCGCTGGTCACCCACGGCAACATAACGAGAGCCGCGGCCAGCGTCACCATGGAAAACACGATGAAAACCTTGGGACTAACCCGGTCGACGAGGCTTCCCGTGAGCAGCGTGGCCAGGATTCCGGTCACGGTCTGCGGCAGGAAGTTCGCCGCCGCTTCTAACGGGGTCAGGCCTTGGGCGCCTAAAATGGCGATTTGGTGAAATGCCAGTGCCGTTGTCAGCATGCCCGAGGTTGCCAGGCTTGCGGCGATAACCCAGAACATGCCCGATCGGATGGCCTCCGGCAGCGTCCACGATTCCTTCTGAATAGTGAGCTGAGCCGTGGAGGGGGTCGATTCCGGATCGACGGCGGGGGCGCGCCTGGGAAAGACCAACGCCAACGGAATGACCACCACGGCCACAAGCACCGCTTCCCACCGCCACGCATCATAAATACCAACAGACGCGATCAGCCGCTCCACAAAGATCGGTGCGAGTGAGATGCCGGCCGAGCCGATGGCACTCGCAATACCTAAGGCCAGCCCGCGCCGATGGTGGATGGCCCGGGCAACCGCGGTGGTCGCGGCCAGGGTGAGCGCACCCTGGCCGGCCATCCGAACACCGGTGAAACCGGCGGTGAGCCCGATGATCTCACCAACGAAGCTGAAGGCCAGAAGGATGACGGCAAAGCTAAGACCAATCACGACCGTGACGGACCGTGCTCCCCATCGATCCAACGCCCGCCCAATAAACGGCTGCACGGACGCGCCAACGAGCGTGCCAATGAGGTAACTGAGCGAGACATCCGTTCGTGACAGTCCCAGGTCGACAATCAGGGGATCTGTGAAGACGGAGAGACCGGCAGTCTGGCCGGGGGCCGTCATAACCGAGATTAGTCCGGCGGCACCGACGAGGGCCAGCCAGGACCATGAGATTCGCGGATGCGGGCGCGGCGCTGTCCTTCGGTCGGACGGCACGGGGGAGTGTGGTGTAGAAGATGACACGGAAGCTTTCACAAGAATGGGGCAGACGGCGCGCCAGCAGTGCGCTGGCTGCGACGTGCAAAAAGAGCGCATCTGGAAGGTTCGAACAGCTTTCGAATGGTGAGCGACACGCAAGCCCACCTACACTCTACTCTCACGTGAGAGGAAGGTGACCGATGGTGGATAGGAGATTGCCGTCAATTCATACTCTTCCCTTACGTTACGGTAGAGTTGCTGTAAGTGGTTGACAGAAAACCGCTTACGCGGTCCGTCACCCGATCGCGGTCCCAACTTTCCCCGTTCTAGGTTCCCGAGAGGAGCACTTCATGTTCGTTCATCCCCTCGCTCGTACCGACCAGCACCTGATTCAGGATTTTATGCTGACCAAGATCACCCTCCTGCTGGCCCGCCATGCGGAACATGCGGAGTGGGAATTTGAACTTAGAGCAATGGACGGCAAGTCCCGCGAAGGATCGTCGCAGGGACACGCATTCCTCTTCATTTACACCGTCGCGCGGTATTACGTCGCGGTCACGCGCGCCTACGCGGAGTCCAACACCTCCGAGGCTGGTTCCGATCGCGACGAGTCAACATTCTTCGGCGACTTCATCGATGCTGTCGCCAGCAACGACCCTAAACGAGCGTTGACACGGTGGTTCTCCACCGAGATCAGCGCCGAAACCGATATCGCCGCTCCGGCAATCCGGCAACTCGCCTTTGAATTTCTCGACCGGCTCACCATGCCGGCCTCGGATTTTATTGCCAGTGACGTGGCCGATTTCCTGCCTGACCCGTACGAATCTGACCATTCCGTGGGCTGACGCCCGCGCCCCAAGAAAAGAGCTCCGTGAGCACCCATCCACTGTCCCTTACCGCACCGCCCGTACTTCCGGCGCGCGGCCTGCGCATCATCCCGCTCGGCGGGCTCGGTGAAATCGGCCGTAACATGACCGTGTTTGAGCACAAAGGCAAACTGCTCGTCATCGACTGCGGGCTGTTGTTCCCGAAAGACATTCAGCCTGGCATCAACGTGATCTTGCCCGATTTCTCGATCTTGCGTGATCGGCTCGATGACATCGAAGCCATCGTCCTCACCCATGGCCACGAGGACCACATCGGCGCCGTGCCCTATCTGCTCAAGGAACGCGGCGACATTCCCGTCATCGCCTCCAAGCTGACTCTCGCCTTCGTCGGAGCAAAATTTCAGGAACACCGTCTGCATCCCCCGGTTGTTGAAGTCAAGGAAGGCGAACGCCGCTCTGTTGGTCCCTTCGACCTCGAATTCCTGGCCGTGAACCATTCCATCCCCGACGGCCTCGCCATCGGAATCCGCACAGAAGCCGGGCTGGTCGTGCACACCGGCGACTTCAAAATGGATCAGTTCCCCCTCGATAACCGACTCACCGACCTGCCCGGTTTCGCCCGGCTTGGCGATGAAGGCATCGACCTGCTGCTGATCGACTCGACCAACGCCGTTGTGCCCGGATTCACCACACCCGAAGCCGACATCGGCCCCGCCATCGACACCGTGTTTCGTACCGCGCCACGACGGATCATTGTCTCCAGCTTCGCCAGTCACGTCCATCGCATCCAACAGGTGATCGATGCGGCTGTGCGCCATAACCGCAAGGTGGCCTTCGTCGGCCGATCCATGGTGCGCAACATGGGTACGGCCGCTGAATTGGGGTATCTGCACGTCCCGAAGGGACTGCTCGTCGATGTCAAGGCCCTGGAGCGGATGAAAGATGACAAGGTCGTTCTTATCTGCACCGGTTCACAGGGAGAGCCGATGGCGGCTCTGGCCCGCATGGCGAACCGTGAACACACCATCCGCATCGGAGAGGGCGACACCGTTCTCTTGGCCAGTTCGGTCATTCCCGGAAATGAAAACTCCATCTACCGGGTCATCAACGGACTGACCCGCTGGGGTGCCAACGTCGTGCACAAGGCCAACGCCAAAGTACACGTGTCCGGGCACGCCAGCGCGGGCGAACTCGTCTACTGCTACAACGTGATGCGCCCAACCAACGTGATGCCCGTGCACGGTGAATGGCGCCACCTCACCGCCAATGCGGACCTGGCCGTGCGCACCGGAATCAGTAAAGACCGCGTTCTCGTCGTCGAGGATGGCATCGTGGTCGACCTGGTCGATGGACGCGCCACGGTCGTGGGCCGAGTGCCAGCCGACTATGTCCTGGTTGACGGGATGACCGTCGGAGGAGACGCAGCAGAAGCGATGGAAGACCGTCGACTCCTCGCGGAAGACGGTGCCATTACCGTTCTGGGAATTTTCAACACCGAGACGGGACGCCTGGCCGAACCGGTGGAATTCATCTCCCGCGGCTTCAATCACGATGCCGACTGGGCAGCCAATGCCGCGCAGGTCATCGACGAGGCCATAGTTGCAGCAACCCGGAACAACGCTCTCGACGGAGCAGCCCTCGAGCGCATCTTCTCCGAGAGCGTGACCCGATGGATGCAACGCAAGTATCGGCGCAACCCGGTGATCACGGCGGTCGTCGTTGACGCCTAACGCTTAGCGGAAGCTACGAACGCGATCGGCCCGGCACATCACGTGTGCCGGGCCGTTGCTATGCTCGCCCTCACCTTCAGCGACGTTTATCGCCGCGGGCTGCGCCCTCGACGGACTCCGTCTCGACGGACGGGCTGAGGTCATCCAGCACGATATCCGGGAACTCCCGAGCGACAGCCTGAACCCGCCAGGGGGTGCTGAATAGGGCCAAGAGGGTGTTGTCGGATCGAGTGAGCACTTCCACCTGGCGCAGCGACCCCAGTCTGCCCGCGCTTGCTCGATCGGTGCGGCGCGCGACTTGGTAGGGCAACGTCTCCATGCGGATATCAGCACCAAAATCGTGCGTCATGCGTTCCTCAACGACGTCGAACTGCATCGGACCCACGGCCCCGAGTACCGGTGCCTGGTCGCCCCGCAGGTCAGACCGCATGACTTGAATGACCCCCTCATGGTCGAGCTGATCGATTCCGCGACGGAATTGCTTGTGCTTGCTGGTGTCGGCGGGGCGTACGGCACGAAAATACTCGGGGGCGAACACCGGCAGGGGCGGGTATTCGACGGGTTCGGAATCATAGAGTGAATCGCCCACCCGAAGAGAGGCTGCGTTGATCAAACCGACGATGTCGCCGGGCCAGGCCTGCTCCGCCATGGTGCGTTCTCGTCCGAACATCTGTTGCGCATACTTCGTGGCAAACGGACGGCCGGTCGATGCCTGCGTCACAACCATCCCGCGGTGGAACACGCCCGAACACACCCGCACGAATGCGACGTGGTCACGGTGCGAGGCGTTCATGCCGGACTGAACCTTGAAGACAAAGCCGGAGAAGTCACCGTTGACGGGCCGTTGTCGACCGGTGATATCTGCCCGGGCCAGTGCGGGCGGAGCGAATTCCACGAGAGCGTCCAGCAGCTGGTGAACACCAAAATTGAGGACGGCAGCGAAAAAAAGCACCGGCGTGGTCGTCGCGCGAAGAAAAAGTGCCTCGTCGTGGTCGTGCCCTTCGGCATGGAGCAGTGCTGATTCTTCGGCAGCATTAGTCCAATCCTGACCGAGTTCCGCAGCAGCGGCCGTCGCCGTGGTACGAGCTTCAATGGCAGCGGTCGCGCCTCCTGGAGTTCGGGTGAAACGCACAAATCCGGGGGATTGTCGATCCAGAACTCCGTGAAACTCGCCGGCGAGCCCGACAGGCCAGGTGAGCGGTGTGGGCACGAGCCCGGTGCGGTCGTGGATCTCGTCCATGAGATCCAACGCGGACTTTCCAGGTCGATCCCATTTATTGATGACCGTGATCACGGGCAGGCCGTGTTGTCGGCACACCTCAAACAGTTTCATGGTTTGCGGTTCGAGGCCCTTGCTGGCATCGACGAGCATCACAGCGGCATCAACAGCGGAAAGGACCCGGAAGGTGTCTTCGGAGAAATCGGCGTGACCGGGGGTGTCAACGAGATTGATCACGGTGTCGCGATACTCAAACTGGATAGCGGCGGACGTCACAGAAATGCCACGGGCCTGCTCCATGGCCATCCAATCAGACACGGTGCCTCGCCGGCCTGCTTTACCGTGTACCGCACCCGCCCGATCAATCGCGTGCGCGTGCAGCAGGAGTGCTTCGGTCAGCGTTGACTTGCCGGCATCAGGGTGAGAAATAACGGCGAAGGTGCGCCGTTTGTAGGCTTGGGCGAGGATGTCGAGGTTAGAGACGGTGGGTGTGGTTTGATGCGTCACGGTGTTCCTGTCTGAGCGTGATCACGAGGCGGGTGTGGTCGGTTCACAGACTCCGCAGCAGTTCGACGAACCCGCTGGCTACGCGTACCTGTTCGCGAAGAGCACGCTCACGGGCTTCGATATCGCTGATCAGGATGGCGAGATCGCGCCGGATTGTTGACACCGTCGCGTCCGGGTCGGATTCGACCAGATCGAGTGTCGCCAGGGCATCCTTGATTTCTGGATGGGTGAGAGACAGCGCTCGGAGGCTGCGGATGATACGTGCCCGGTCGAGGTCGGCCGGGGCATAGAGCCGGTAGCCGGATTGGCTGCGCCCCGACGCTTGCAATACTTGGATCTCGTCGTAGTGCCGCACGGTGCGCTGGGAGAGCCCAGTCCGTTCGGCGAACTCACCGATAAGCATGAATGCCACCTCGTCTCGTACGGAAAGAATCGTACATCTCTACTCTAACGTAAGAGTAGAGTTAGTGGAAATAGGCATGAGGCATATGATCAATGCACACCCGAACTACCCGTGGACGCGATATGTCGCGCTCGGCGACTCCTTTACCGAAGGCATCGGTGACCCGAGCCAGAGAGTGTGGGCGGGAATCGAGGCTGGGCCTACCGGGTCGCCGAGGTACTCAGTGACGGCCAACCGGACTTCAGCTACGCTAACCTCGCGGTGCGCGGCAAGATCTTGAGCCAGATCAGCGACGAACGGGTGGAACCTGTGCTACAGCCGCGCCCGGATCTCATTACCATCTCCGCTGGCGGTAATGACGTGATTCGTCCCGGTACCGACCCGGATAATATCGCGGCTCGGTTCGATGATGTCATCTCGCGCCTGTCCCGGTCCGGCGCCACGATCGTCCTCTTCACCGGGCCCGACCTCGAATTCTCACCATTATTTCGGGGCATGCGGGGAAAAGTCGCGATCTACAACGAGAACTTGCGTTCTGTGGCAGCACGGCACGGCTGCCTGGTCGTTGACCTCTGGTCACTGACGGCCATCCAGGACGCGGGTATGTGGGCTCCGGATCGGTTGCACTTCAACTCACTGGGTCACCACACGTTTGCACGCGGCGTTCTGAGCGCGCTCCGTGTCGAGAACTCATTGCACCCATCCCAGATCGAGCAGTTGCCAATGCCGTCCTGGCGGAGCGCACGAACGAGTGATGTCGCGTGGGCGCGCACCTATCTGGTGCCATGGGTCCTGCGCCGTGCTCGGCACCAATCCTCGGGCGATCACATTCTGCCCAAACGCCCCGAGGCCAGCCCCTTGGGCCGGACTCGGTTCTGACGCTGTCCCTGTTCGGCGGCTACTCCGCGGATTTGACCGCGTGGCCACCGAACTGGTTGCGCAGTGCGGCGACGGCTTTCATCGCCGGGGAATCTTGCTGGCGAGATTCAAACCGGGCGAAGATTGACGCGCTGATGGCGGGAACGGGCACGGCGTTAGCCAACGCTTCTTCGATGGTCCACCGGCCCTCGCCGGAGTCATCGACGTAACCTTCGATTCCGGCCAGCGCCGGATCCTCCTCGAGCGCCTGAACGAGAAGCTCGAGCAACCAGGACCGCACGACAGTACCGCGCTGCCAAGCCTTGAACGTTCCGGGAACATCCTTGATGATGTCGTCGCGCTTGGCCAGCAGCTCGTAGCCCTCGGCGTAGGCCTGCATGAGGGCGTATTCGATGCCGTTGTGCACCATCTTGGCGTAGTGACCGGCACCGACTTCGCCGGCGTGCACGAAGCTTTCCTCGCGCGGGCCGGTCGGACGCAGGGCGTCGAATACCGGCATGAGCCGGTCAACGGATGCCGCGCTGCCGCCGACCATAAGCGCAAAACCGTTCTCCTGGCCCCAGACTCCGCCGGAAACGCCGGCGTCGATGTAGTCGATTCCTTTCTCAGCGAGAAGGGCCGCGTGCACGAAGTCGTCGCTGAAACGGGAATTGCCGCCGTCGATGACCAAGTCGCCGGTGGTCAAAAGGACTCCGACCTCGGTGATGACGGTCTTCGTGATGGCGCCGGAGGGGACCATTACCCAGACGGTTTTGGGCGAGGGAAGGGCGTCGACGAGGTCTTGGAGGGTCGCGACGTCGGTGACGTCAGGGTTGCGGTCGTAGCCGGTTACTGTCACGCCGTTTTCGCGGAGTCGGGTGCGCATGCTGGCACCCATTTTTCCGAGGCCGATGAGGCCGATGTGCATGTTCATGGTGCTCATTTCAATCGTGACTTGCCGGGCGGACGTGGTTTGAGGTGTGCTCATCAAACATATGCTTAAGGATCGACGCCATCGGGAATTCGGATGTTTTCGTTGTGGTCCAAGACCACTGAAACGACTATGAGCCAGGCTACGCTTTCACCCCCAGCTGTGGTGAGAACAGTGAGTGCGCCTGATATGAACACAAGCTTGCGGCGACCCTGCAGACGAAACCTTTTCGTTCGGCTAAGGCGCCGAACCGCAGGGTTACGAGATGCTGCGTTCGGCAGTTCCGCAACGCCAAGATTCCGATCGAGCATGTGCCCGGATAGATCAAGACCTTGGCCAAAATAAGCTCAGACCGCCGGTAACACCGTCTGCGTGAAGTCGGTTCGGACTTTGCGCAGCGCTGTCCGCGATGACGGCAATGGGTTGGTGCTGCATTTGCTGCCAACGGCATGCCGCCATGGGCGGGGGTATGTTGGATGGAGATGCAAGCGGCATCGGAGCTGGTCGAGGTACCGCCGGTCCGGACCGCTCATCACGAAGGAGATTCAATGTCGAATCAGAGTCATGAACCGTGCGCACCGAGAGATCTCGAGATCCGCAGCCTATCCGATCATGAATGGCGTGTGGGTGATCGCCGCTGCCACGAAAGGTCACCCGAGAAGGTGCTCGGTTACATCGAAAAACGTGGTTCTGCTTTTGAAGTCATGAACATAGAGGCACCGCGACGGCATGTTGTATTCGATCATTTCGAATTGGCGGTCGCCTCGTTTGCGTCAGTCTCCCCGGCTTAGATTTTGTCCACGGCGTGACACCAACTTGCCGATTCACTCAGCTCCGGGCGCGAGGTTCTGACGTGTTCACGCTGCGGGGTCCAGATGAAGCAGAAGCGGCTCAATCCAAGCCTTCCCTGGTGCCAAGCAGCGTGCGTATCAAAAAATGAGACTGTTTTACTTCGATGAGACAGGACATCGCGGGAGCCCGATTCGACAGATTCTGCCATAACCTCTTTGCTACTTGTCATAATCATCATTATCGGCCCTGAGTATTTGACAAGCTATTTATCAAGCGAGCGACCCCGTGCCGGGTGGTGGTGTCGGGTTAGTCCGGGATTCAGAAGGCGCGAGCCTGAGGCGCACAGACTCTAGCGCCGCCACAGGCTGCAGTTTTGTTGGCCTGCGCGGAATAGAAGCTGTGGAGGTGGATGAGCTCGTTACAGGCCGGGTTTCCACACTTAAAACGCCTGATGTGGCCGATGCGCGTCCTCTCGCAGCGCTGGTGGCACCGGTAGCAGACGGGCAGGCCCATGATGATGAGCAGGTGGGGATCGGTGAGCTTCTCGAAGGTGGGGTGGAAGCGTTAGACGCAACTGCCGGTCGCGCACGCCCACTCATAGGCAAAGCTGTGAGTGTTCTCTTCTGCGCATATTGGCGTGGCCGAAACTTTCACGGCAGCGACTGCGGCGTCGTCAGCAGAGTCAATCATGAAGAGAGTCGCGCCCTCTCCGGCCTGCAGAACTTGGACGAGGCGAACGCGAGCTTGTCGTCGCCAGGCTTCGAGGAGGATCGTCGCGGCGCTTAGACTTTGCTCTTCGTCCGCGAGCGCGCATTCAGGTGTGCGCGTCGACGTAGTGGTCGATTCTCTGTGTGCTGGCCGTGGCAACATTTTGGCAACATTTGAACCAGAATACTTCAAATTCAACCGGGCTCAGATGATTGAAAAGTCGCGTAATTCCGCGGGTTTCGGGCCGATCCCGTTGCTTCGTTGAGGCAGTATTAGGGTTCAAATCCCACCGTCTCCGCAGCGATTCGAACCCCTGAATCCCATATAAACACTGGGACTCAGGGGTTTTCTTTTGCCTGTAGATACTGTTTTGGCAACGTGGGCGACGGCGTCCGCACTGTTCGAGTCGAGACTGAAGTAGTAGCAACCTTCACCATCGGCGTCTTCTAGGATCGCCGTGAGCTTTCTCGCATCAGGAATCGCCCCATCAACTGCTGCCTGGTCGATGAGTGGTAAGAGAAGATAGCTGACGCCGGTCGAGACGACTAGGGTGTCGAAGCCTGTGCTGAATGCGGAGCGACCAAGTCCCAAAGAGTCTGCGAGGTGAATCAGGTCTGTGAACTTCTTCCCGAACGACGGCGCGGATTGCGACATCGAGACCACGATCTGGCCCTCGTCTTCCATGTCCCCTCGATCCAACGGATCGTCGCATTGTGACGGCGATGCAAGACGACGGACGCGTCTCCCTGACCGACCTGGCAGCAACCGTGCACCCCGGCATTTCAGCGACTCGGATACGGCTGCAGGCGTTAGGTAGAGCAGCGTGGGGTGATCACGTCGCACACGACGAGAGTCAACGCTGCCAGCCTTGGGTATGCTCTTTGCGCGGTTGTTAGGCTCAGCGTAGGCGGAGTCCAAGACTCAAGGGTGTTCGAGATACTCGAGCGTGACAATCAAATCGTCCGGTGCCTTCGCGTCACTGGCGAAATCTGCTTCATGCTCGCGATTGTTGCAATAGACATGGCCGAACTGGAACGAATCACAGTCCAATTGGCAAACCCCGACACCGTGACCACCGACCTTATCCACGAAGTCATCCTCGAATGCCCTATCCCTTCCATCACCAGAGACGGTGTGTCGTGTCGTGGGTAAGCAGGCGCACGGTACCCTCCCTTGGCTCATTGCTTTTCGAGCGCTGACATGTGTAAATTGAATAATTGCACTCCGCAGACACGTCATCCCTCGAATGCTTAGTGGGATTTCACCGTCGGCCGGCTCCTCGTGCTGAATTGAGCAGTGCGGTCTCGGCCAGCCATTGGACCACCAGGCCCGGATCGTCGCTGGTTCCGCCGTCGACGCCGAGTTCGAGGGCGCGCTGGACATCGACGAGGGTACGGAGAGGCCAGGTGTGCACCTCGTAGCCAGCCTCGTGGAGTCGTTCTACTGCTTCGATGGTCAGCCCGTCGAAGCCGCAGTAGAAGGTGCTTGCCCCGGTGGCTGCCAGTATTGCGTCGAGTCCGCCGTCATGCTTCTGTGCGTCGGCGTAGCTGCTGACGATGAGACCGCGGGGAACCAGCGGAGCGTGCTCACGGAGCCGAAAGAGGGCTTCAGCTTGGAAGCTGGTGAAGCGGATCCGTGCGGCATCTTCCGGGCGGCTGTTTACCAGCTTTGCCAGCGCGGGGACCGCGTCAGGGTCTTTGATTTCGACCTGAAGCTCAACGCTGGTTGCGTCCATGACCTCGCTGAAGGTCAGCGTGGGATGCCCGGAACCCAATGTGACGGTGCGTAGCTGCTCGAAGTAGAGCTCGGTCACTGGTATGTCTGTTAGGGGTCCCCGTGCGGCTGCGACGCGGGCAAGGGTCGCGTCGTGCAGGACGATGGGCACTCCGTCGCGGGTGATGCGGATGTCGAGCTCCAGCTCGGTGGCCCCGCTGCGCTCGGCGAGCAGGAACGATTCGATGCTGTTTTCTGGCGCATGGGTCAAAGCCCCTCGGTGGCCCACGACGGCAAAGTGAGGGAAGTTCATGTCAGGCGACCTTTTCGTTATACTTGGCGCGTATGGACTCGGCGCCGCGGCGCAGGTTCTGCGAGGCGGCCTGCATGACGCTTTCGGCGGATTCGTTCTTGACGTAGAGCTTCTGGATGACATCCTTCATTTCGGTGATGCCGTTGTTGACGTACTTGCGGACGTGGTCCGGCCCTTGAGCGATGGCCAGCTGGTCCACGGCAACCTTGTAGTTGGCGTCTTTTGCCATCAGCTCAGCCACCTTGGTTGACTTCAGCGCGGCAGAGGTTGCGGGCAGGTAGCCGGTCTGCGCGGTCCACGTGGCGGATGCCTCTTCGGCAGCAAGGAACTTGAGCAGTTCGACGGCCGCGGCCTTGCGGGCAGGGTCAGCGTTGCGCATGATGGACAGTCCGCCACCACCGGTGGGGACGCCCGGGTTGATGCCTTTGGGTAGAAACCCGGTCCCGAACTCGAACTTGGCGTCCTTCGCCAGAGCCGTCAGTCCGCCTGTGGATTGCGTGATGGTGGCAACCTGTCCGTTGGTGAAGTCCGTGACGAAGCTTTGGGCCAGGTAGGCGATCTTGTCCTCGTGAACGGTGGCGCGGTCGAATTCGGCGGCGGCAATGGACTCAGCGATGTCGAGTTTGACGTCCAGGTTCTTGGAGATTGCTCCACCGAAGGCCCAGAGGAGGCCGCTGAAGTACCAGTCATCGTCGCCGTGGAGGGCACGCATCTTCACGGAGTTCCCTTTGTAGCTGATGCCGGAGACTTCCTTGCCCCAGCCGCGGAACTCTTCCCAGGTGGCAGGGGCGCGGTCCGGAAGCCCGGCGGCGGCGAAGATTTCCTTATTGTAGTAGAACAAGGGCGTGGACCGGGCGAAAGGTACCCAGTACGACTCATCCCGGACGATGCCTTCGTCGTAGAAGCGCGGGTGGTAGGTGCCGGGCCCGAAGCCGGTGCTGTGGTGGGCATTGAGCGGTTCGAGAGTGCCGTTAAGGAAGTACCGGTTCCACGTGACATCGGACAGGACCGCCAGCTCCGGTACCTGCTTGGCCTGCAGGCCCGCGGTCAGTTTCTCTGACACACCGTCGTACCCGTCGAACTGCTGGATTTCAGCGTAGATGTCATTTTGGGAGTCGTTGAACGACTTGATCAGCTGTGCGAAGACAGCACCGTTGTTCCCGCCAAAGGGGCTCCACAGCACCACGGCGGTGCGGCCGGCGTATTCACCCGGCACCTTGACGCCGGGCTGGGAGTAAACCGCCGCGGTGCTGCTGCCGGTGGCGCCGCAGGCGGAGAGGAGGGGCAAGGCGATGGCGGCTATGCCGAGCCCGCTAAGGAATCCGCGTCGGCTGACGGCGCGCCGGACCGGCGCGGGCTGAGACTGATTGTTCACGAAAGGCTCCTTAGAGGGGTTTGGATGGGGATGCGAGAAGGGTGAAGAGTGTGGGTGTCGTCAGTGTTTGACGACGGAGCCGGCCAGACCCGCCACGATGAAGCGCTGGGCGGCCAGGAATAGCAGGAGCATGGGTAAGACCACCAGGACGGTTCCAGCCATGATGGCTCCCCAGTCATTCATGCCCTCGGTCTGTTTGAGGTACATCAGTCCGATGGGCATGGTGCGCATGTCGAGCGTGTTGGTGACGAGCATCGGCCAGATAAATTCGTTCCAGTCGTCGATGACTGCGATGAGGCCGACGGTCACCACCGCCGGGATGGACATGGGGAGGGCGAAGTGGAGCAGCCTGCGCAAGTGTCCGGCGCCGTCGAGCTCGGCCGCTTCCATCACCTCCGGTGGCAGTGACAGGAAGTGTTGGCGGAGCAGGAACGTGCCGAACGCTGAACCAAGTCCGGGGAGGATGATACCGGCGTACGAATTGATGAGGCCGAGGTTGCCGACCGTCACGTAGTTGATCAGCAAGGTGACGTGCCCGGGCACCATGAGTGCGCCCAGGATGCCGAGGAACAGCCACCTTTTGCCCGGGAATGGCAGGAAGGCGAAGGCGTAGGCGGTGCAGACCGCCAGGACAAGCTTCACGGTGGCACCTATCGAGGTGATGATGAGGGAATTGAGGAAGAACCGGTCAAAGGGTGCGGCTGCAAAGGCAGTTGTGAAGTTGTCCCAGGTGAACGTTTCCGGCCACAGGTTCAGCGGCCACTGGTAGATGTCACCGTTGGGCTTGAATGCTGCCGTGATCATCCAGTACGCCGGAATCAGGAACACCAGTCCGGCCAGTACCAGCAGTGCGAGAGTCCAGACCGGGGTCCTGCGGCGCCACGGCCGAAGGGTGGAGGCAGGCATTAGTAGTGCACCTTCCGTTCGGCGTAACGCAATTGCGCGGCAGTCACGCAGAGCAGGATGACGAACATCAGGACCGACGCAGCGGCCGCGTAGCCGGCATCAAATGATTTGAATCCCTGCTCGTAGATGAACCAGCTGAGGGTCGTGGTGGAACCGGCCGGGCCGCCGCCGGTCATCATGGCGATCAGGTCGAAGGACTGGAAGGCGCTGATGATCTGGGTGATGGTCAGGAAGAAGGTGGTGGGAGAGAGCAGGGGCATGATGACGTGACGGAGAACCTGCCAGCGGTTGGCGCCGTCTAGCCGTGCCGCTTCTTGGATGTCATGGGGAACCCCTTGCAGGGCCGCTAGGTAGACAATCGCTACGAAACCGACACCCTTCCATACGGCCACGATGATCAGTGCCGGCAGCGCCCAGGAGGCCTCCGTCGTCCAGTTCGGCGAGTCGCTTCCGAAAACGGCGAAGATCGCGCGGGAGAGTCCAAAGTTCGGGTCGAAGATAAACAGCCAGATGGCGGCCACTGCTGCGCCAGATATGACATGGGGGCTGAAGGCCATAGCAGTCACCGCCGGTGTCCCCGGTGCGCGAAGGCTGAAAAGGAAGGCCATGGCCAGTCCCAGCACCAGGCTGAGGACCACGACTGCGCTCACCCAGACCAGAGTCCGGCCCATAACGTCCATGAAGTCTGGGTCGGTGAACAACCGGATGTAGTTGTCCATACCGACAAATAGGGGCTGCGGGGCCACCATGTCCCAACTGGTCAGGCTGAGGAAGATGTTTCCGATCACCGGCCAGTATGCAAAGACTGCAATCAGGATCATGTTGGGGAAGGCCAGTAAGGCAAAGAGTGCATATGCCCGTCGGTTCCGCTTTTTCCGGGTTGACGTGGCAACGAGCGCGGTTGGGTAGTCGGGCCGGGGACGGCCAGGAGTCCCGGGACTGCCGGCACCGGGGGGTGCCTTGATCAAAGGTGCTGTGGAAACGGTCATGGCCCGTGAAGCTCTCCAAATATCTCAATTAGATGTGATTTTCACTCGTTCTGCCCACATACTTCCACGAACATTCAAGGTTCGTAAAACCAAAAAAATGACGATGACGGCCCTGAGTTGAGGGCATGGTGAGAAGCAGAAAACCCCGTAATCGCTGGGTTAAACGAGTTATCTTCGAGCGTGCCACGGCCGTCCGGTGTCTCACGTTTACTCTTGCCGAAGGTAAAAGTTTTTCAACCCTTCACCGACTGTTAATAACAACAAAGATGCTATAAATAACTACTAATGAACAACTGCCCCGTCACCGCCGGGGCGCCCCCTACCGAAAAGGTTGCCCTGGATGAGTCAGCGGATTGTCAGAAGCGCGCGGCAGGAACGCCTCCACGGCATATTGCAGACCCTTCTCGAAGATAAGTCGGCATCGCCCCAGAGCCTTGCAGCGCTCTTCGATGTCTCGGTCATGACCATGCACCGTGACCTGGATGAGCTGCAGCGCCGGGGGCTGCTGCGGAAAGTCCACGGGGGAGTAGTGGTCGAGCGGACCCGCAGCCACGAAATTGCCGCGTCACTTCGGTCCCTGCTCGCCATACCCCAGAAGCTTGCTATTGCCAAGGCTGCGGCCCAGCAGGTCCGTGCTGGCGAAGTGGTCATGCTGGACGATTCGACGACCGCAGCGCGCATGATTCCCCACCTTCTGGGAATCGAAGATCTGCGGGTTGCTACTAACTACCTGCCCGCGCTGGCAGACCTGGCCGCCAGCGGGGAGGCTGCCATTCAGGCCCTTGGTGGCGACTTCGACCATGCTCATGAATCATTCCTGGGCCTTGGGACCATACAGGCGGCACGCGCCATCCGCGCCGACTCACTGTTCTTCTCCGGAACCAGCGCCGATCTCACAGGCGTGTATCACCAGGAGGAGAAGATAGTGGCGCTCAAGGAGCAGATGGTGGCCAGTTCACGCCGCTGCGTCCTGGTGATGGACAGTTCAAAATTTGGACAGGACTCACTTCATCTCATGACGGAATGGCACGACATTGACCAGCTGATCACCGATGACGGCATCTCGGATGAGATTTTGGACGGGTTGAGATCCCAAGGCGTCGATGTCCAGGTCGTGGTGGTTACTACAGAACAGCGTGCAGGCTGATGCTGCAAGCAGTTCTTTGGGACATGGACGGCACTCTTGTGGACACGGAGCCATACTGATTCCGAGCTCAACGTGAGCTCGCGTCGACTTTCGGGATGGACTGGACCGAGGACCTGGCCACGCTCCTCATCGGAAAAGCCCTGCCGGCCTCGGCCCGAATCATGCAGGATGCCGGAACGGCGCTGCCCATCGGTGACATCATCCAGCGCCTCTCGAACTTCGTGCTGGACCAGGTCAAGCGGGATGTATCCTGGCGGCCGGGCTCCAGGAAATTACTGGCCCAACTGCGCGTCGCGGGTGTACGTTCTGCGCTCGTGACCATGAGTCGTCAGTCTCTGGCCGCGGAGGTAGTCCGGCACCTGCCCATGGGGGCCTTCGAGTTCATGATCACCGGCGAAACGGTCTCCCGCGGCAAGCCCCACCCCGAGCCCTACTTGATGGCAGAGGAGCGGCTGGGACGCGACATTGACGGTTTATCCCTGGACCGGATCGTGGCCATCGAGGATTCCCTCCCCGGGATCGCTTCTGCCAGCGCGTCAGGCGCAGTCACCCTGGGCGTTCTGCTGCCTGGTTGAGGCGGTATTAGGGTTGTTGATGCTCGTTGAAAAGTAGTTTGTTGGTGCTCTTCGAAAAGTAGGCCCGTCAGCGGCACTATCTGCCGTCGACCGGTCGAGTGCAATCGGCTCAGGGCGCCGCCGGAGCGATGAGCTTGGCTACGGTGAGCAAGATGACCGCGTCCTCGACGGCCTCCAGCGAGTTGCGGCCCGGCGGCATCGTGATCAGGTCCCCGCGCCATCCAGACCACGATGCGCCATCCGAGGTGAGAACTACCCGCCCCTCGAGGACCTGCACGGTCGCTTCGGCCAGGTTGTCGTGTTCTCCGAGGTGTTGACCGGCACGCAGAGCGATCAGCGTTTGGCGGAGGACGTGCGCGTGGCCGCCGTATACGGTCTCCGCGCTGCGACCACTGGATGCGTCCCGTGCGTGATTGAGATGGTGGCGCACGAGTGCGGTGAGCGACTTCTTTTGCATGTCGTTCTCAACTTTCATTTCCCTCATGCTCCGCTACCGCTGCGCGCGTGTCAACGGTACTGTGATCGTCGTGTGTGGCTGGTTGTTGCGTCCGGTCCGGGCGCATAGAGCCGCCAATCCTGGGGACATCAAACGGCGCGGGTCTATTTGGTTTCCACGGGATTGGCGGCTCCGCGCGCGGTCCGGGTGCGCAGCCACGGGATGAGGCCACCGACGAGGAGCATTTCGATTTGCCGGGTCGAGAGTTCGTGGCGCACGGAGTAGACCTCATCACGCGTTGTGTTGCGCACGAGGATCTCCGTTCCGTTCGAGAGAGCCTCCCGGATCCCGTCGAGCACGAGCACGTCATCCTGCGCGATGCGATCGTGATCGGCCGGATCCGCGAACTGGAGCGCCAGCGCGCCGAAGTTGGCCAGGTTTTGCCAGTGGATGCGTGCGAACGAGACCGCCAGCACCACCCGCAGTCCGAGAAAGCGCGGGGTGATCGCGGCGTGCTCTCGAGAGGAGCCTTGCCCATAATTGGCCCCTGCAACGATCATGTGGCCGGTCGTATCCCGGGTGAGGGCGGCGCGAGTCGGGTAGGTCGGGTCGACTTGGTCGAAGGTGAACTCGGCGAGCTTGGGAACGTTGCTGCGGAAAGGAAGCACGCGAGCACCCGCCGGCAGGATCTCATCCGTCGAAATGTCATCACCCACGATCAGGGCGACGGGTGCCTCAATGCGCTCGGAGAGCGGTCCGAAGACCGGCAGTGAAGAGATGTTTTCGCCCTTGATTAGATGCACCCCGATGGATTCCTCCGGAGGTAAGGGCTTCTCGAGCATCGCCAGGTTCACGCTCGACACCGCCGGAAGCGTGATCTGGGGATATTCCAAGCCGAAGAGCCCGGGCAGGTCGCGCGGATCGGTGATCTGTCCTGTCAGCGCAGCGGCGGCGGCGGTCTCCGGCGAACACAGGTAGACCGAGTCTTCCTGGGTGCCCGAGCGACCGGGAAAGTTGCGCGGCATCGTGCGCAGGCTGATGCTGCCATTCGCCGGGGCCTGGCCCATACCGATGCAGCCCATGCAGCCGGATTGATGCAGCCGGGCGCCCGCCCCGATCAAATCCAGGGTGGCCCCCATGATGGTGAGGTCCTGCAGAATCTGCCGGGAGCTGGGATTGACGTCGAGGGACAGGCCGGGAAATGACTGCCGCCCCTTCGTGATCGCGGCAACGATCGCGAAATCACGTAGGCCCGGATTCGCGGAGGACCCGATCACGACCTGTTCCACCGGACGCCCCGCCACTTCGCGTACGGGCACGACGTTGCCGGGCGAACTGGGAAGCGCAATCAACGGCACGATCGAAGCCAGGTCGATCTCTTCGGTCACGTCGTAGGTCGCATCCTCGTCCGCAAGCAGTTCGGTGAAATCCTGCTCGCGCTGTTCGGCGCGCAGAAAGGTTCGCACTTGATCATCGGCCGGAAAAATGGTGGTGGTCGCGCCCAGTTCGGCGCCCATATTGGCGATCACGTGCCGATCCATCGCGGTCAGGGTTGCGAGGCCGGGGCCGTAGTATTCGACGATTCGATTGACGCCTCCCTTGACGCCGTGCCGGCGCAGCATTTCGAGGATGACGTCTTTGGCGCTGGTCCACGGCGGCAATTGTCCGGTGAGCTTCACGCCCCAGATTTCGGGCATCCTGATGTACAAGGGCTCGCCGGCTATGGCCAGGGCTACCTCGGTGCCGCCGACGCCGATGGCCAGCATCCCCAGTGAGCCGGCGGCCGGGGTGTGGCTGTCGGAGCCAACCATGGTCTTGCCGGGGAGACCGAAGCGCTGCATGTGCGTGGGGTGTGACACCCCGTTGCCGGCCTTCGAAAACCACAGGCCGAACCGTTGGCAGGCGGAGCGGAGAAAATCGTGGTCCTCCGCGTTCTTACTATCGGCCTGCAACAGGTTGTGGTCGACGTACTGCACGGAAACCTCCGTGCGAGCGCGATCCAGTCCCAACGCCTCCAACTCCAGCATGACCAGGGTGCCGGTCGCGTCCTGGGTGAGGGTCTGGTCGATGTGCAGGCCGATTTCGGTTCCCGGCACCATCTCCCCGGAGACCAGGTGTGATGCGATGAGTTTCTGTGCGACGTTGTAGGCCACGGTGAGCTCCCTTACTCGATAGCGGCGCCCGCCGACATTCGTCGGTATGAATTAATCGCCGGGGCATGCCACTGATACCAAGGTAGGTCACTCGTGACGCCAGGGCTAGCCTTCTCGAGGAGACTGGAAAAGATGAACCAGGACGACAAGACCCTGGCGCAGGCGAGCCAGGGTCTTGACCTTCTGTCGAAGGGTGAGGTCCAGGACCGTACGGCGCTGTGGGCGCTCGCACGGTGCCTGGACCTCAGTCTTAGCCGGACGCTCGCAGCTAGCGCAGGACTCCGCAGGCGACCGGGTCGGTTACCTCGGCGGGGAGAGCTGGGTTGAGTTCGCTCGCACCCTCGGGATCGCTGAGGTTGTACGTGCCGTTGCCGTCGTAGTCGTTTCCGTGGATGACTACGACGCCCTCGCCGGCGCGGATGGCTTCGGCGATTTGCGCGGCGGTGCCGAGCCCCTCGGCTCCTGGGTATCCGATTCCGGCTACGTCCGTGAAGCGGATGTTGGTGCGAAGGTAGCTATAGGAGCCGTTTTTCGCGACGGGGAACCGGGTAACGTCGAGGAAACTGTCCGGCGTGGTGTCTCCGCTGGTGTTCAGGGACACCACAACAGGGCCGTAGGCCGGTACCCCCTCGACGGTGTTCAGTCGCCCGTCGCCGTTTTTGTCCAACGCCAGCGTGGGGCATTCGTTCATGGCCTGTTCGCCATAGTGGATGTGCTGGGCGTGGGGAGCGTCGGGCGTCAAACCCCGCGCGCGGATTCCGATCGCCCGGATTGTCTCGCCGCGAACAATGGCGACCGCCTTACCCGACGCTCCCGAGTCGTTCAGCTCCGTGAGGTGGGCGGTCAGCACTACGTTACCGCGCACCGATTTCGGCACATGCGCTGATGCCGGTGCAGCGCCCAACGACACGGCGATTAGCGCGGCTGCGCTCGCGCCGAGCACCAGTTTGATGTTCTTCTTCACGATTCACTCCTATGGGTTTTCGCCCATCGGGACGATCCCGACGATTAGTGCGACAGCGTTGATACGTAGCCTTCAGCCAAATGCATTGGCATTGATCGCACGCACGCGCGCCTGCGGCGAAGAGTATCCGCAAATCGGGCTTCCTGACAGGGGTGGTTGCTGACTTTTTCGGCCGCTTGCGTATGCCCTGTGTTGGTTCTCGCCATACGGAGTCTTGCTCCTCCCCGCCGTATCGGCCCGCGGCATCTCTCTGGTCGCCGGTCGTCGAGAGGGCGTCCTGGAGATCTGGTTCCGAGGCAATTTCTGGGAGGGGGTCCTCGATATCCTGTACATCTACGGTCTCAGCGGACTGTGGACCCACGCGCTTCGCAAACGCAGGGAGACGCGGAATGTCGCCGGCGTCGACCTGTTCAACCTTGTTCTCGACATCGTGTATCACTGGGTACTCACCTGGATGTCGCTCCAAATCCCCGGTATCGGGGTCTTGTCGTCGGAGGCACCGCAGCACATGCACTTCAAGTACACGCTCAACGACCTGCGCAAGAACCCCGGCGTGAACATCGCTTTGCTCGTGGTCCTCGTCCTTAGCGCCTTCCTGATGGCGAGCGGCGCGATGGTGATGGAGCGCACGCTCGGCTCGGTGAACGCCTTGTTCGATCAAGCCAAGCCGCCTCACTTCTTGCAAATGCATAAGGGTGCTTACGACAAAGCGGCACTGGATGCCTTCGCCACCGCGCATCCGGAAATCGACTCGTGGCTTATCGAGGACATGGTCGGTTACGACAGCGCCGCAATCGCCTGGGCTCGACCGGGCACGACGGAGTCCGGCACCCTGGCGGAGAGCCTTATCGACAACCTCTTCGTCACGCAGAACACCGCGTTCGATTTCCTGCTCGACACCGACAGCGCCATCGCGTACCCGGCTGACGGTGAGGCCTTTGTGCCTGTCGCCTATCAGCAGCGCTTCGGGCTGCAAGCCGGTGACGAACTGCGCATCCGCACTGATCTCGGCATCGAGGACTTTGTCATCGCGGGCTTTGTGCGTGATTCGCAAATGGCCTCATCGCTCTCCTCCGCGACGCGGTTTCTCGTCTCCGACGCCGATTTCGAGCGACTGGGCACGAGCGGTGGTAGTCCCGAGATCATCGTTGAGTACCGGCTCACCGACGCGGCACAGGCGAGTGATTTCCAGGCCGCCTACGAGTCGGATCAGTCATTGCCGAAGAACGGGCAGGCCGTCACCGGCGACATGATCCGCATCATCAACGCCATCAGCGACGGCCTGGTCGCGATCGCATTGATGTTCGTGAGCCTGCTACTCATCGCTATCGCCCTCCTCAACGTGCGCTTCGTCATCCGCGGCACGTTGCAGGACGAGGTTCATCAGATCTGCGCGATGAAAGCGATCGGCCTGCCGAACTCGACCATCTCCGGTCTGTACTTGTCGAAATACAGCGCGATGACGCTCATCGCCTGCGTGATCGGCGGAGGGCTCGCGATCGTCGCGTCGCAGGCGCTCACCAGCGGCATGCAGGCGAGCTACGCCACCGCCCCCGTCACAGCCCTGACCTTTTTCGTTCCGATCGCCGCGCTCGCCACGGTGTTCCTCGTCGTCATCGCAATTTGCCGCCGCGTGCTGCGCATAATCAATCGCATTGAGGTCGTCAGCGCCCTCGTCCACGGCTCGACCCTCAACGAGCGGCAAACCGCCCGACGCGGGAAGCGGCTTGCCCGCCGGGTGCGCCGCTCGGCGTTCGCCTCGTACGGCGGCGGCGACCTGGGCCGTCGAATCTCGCTCGTCGACCTCCGCTCCGAGGCCGGCCAGTGGATGCTGCTGCCGCTCGTCTTCCTGCTCGCCGTGGTTCTGATCACGTTGCCGACGAACCTGCTCACCACTTTCCAGAGCCCGAACTTCGTAACCTACATGGGTGCGCCCGAGAGTGACCTGCGTCTCGACCTGCAATTCTCCGACGATCTGGAGCAGGTGCGGGAGGAAGCGGATACGGCATTTGCCACCGACTCCCGTCTCGCCCAGGTGCACAGGTTCGCCAACGAACTTGTCGAGACGCCCGGGGACGAGGGGTGGGAGTCGATGCGCGTCGAGGTCGGGGACTACTCGGGGAACACGATCCAGTACCTGCGAGGCGGGCCACCCTCCGCCGGGGAGATTTCGCTGTCGGTGCTCAACGCCGACCGATTCGGTGTCGACGTCGACGACGCGTTCACGGTGCGCCGTGACGGAAGCGAGGTGGCCCTGACGGTGAATGGTGTCTATCAGGACATCACCAGCGGCGGCCAGACCGCCAAGATGGCGGGCGACGCGCCCGGTGTTGTCACCGGCTACATCTACTACGCCACCGCCGCCGCCGGGCAGGACCCCACCGTGATCGCCACCGACTACGGCGACCGGTTCCCGGCCGCGACCGTCGTGCCGATGCGCGAGTACGTCTCGCAGACCCTCAGCTACGTCACCAGTGCTCTCTTCAACGCGGCGCTTCTCGCCATCGTGTTCGCGATCGGGGTCGCCGCGCTCATCACGACCCTGAATCTCACCCTGCGTCTCGCCCGCGAGAAGCGCCGCTCCGGTATCCTCTCCGCGCTCGGATTCTCCGGATCGGAGCTCGCGGCACAGCTACGGTTCAAGGGGATCCTCACCGTCGTGATCGGCACCCTGCTCGGCGTCGTCGTCGCTGCGACCCTCGGCGAGGCTCTCGTGGGCGCAGCGATCTCTCTCGCCGGTCTCGGCATCTCGAACCTGGCGTTTATTCCGAACCCGCTGCTCGTCTATGTGGCCTACCCGCTGCTGCTCATCGCCGTCGGCACGATCAGTGCCGTGGTCGTGTCGTCGCGGCTGCGTCGCGGCGACACGAGCGCGTGGCTGCGCGCATGATGCACACGCCCCGTCCCGCGAATCACGAATCCCCGAACGGATCACCCATGACGCTCTCCGAAGCACCTTCGACTTCTCCCGCGCTCGTCACCACCGCCCTCGTCACGACCGGCCTGGAAAAGACCTACCACTCGACCGAGCCGCCCACCCGAGTGCTCAACGGCATCGATCTCGCCGTTCGCCAAGGCGAATTCCTCGCCGTCATGGGCGCCTCGGGCTCCGGAAAATCCACGCTGCTGTACTGCGTCAGCGGAATGGACCGGCCGACCGCGGGCCACGTGCGCCTCGGCGACCTCGACCTCACCAAGCTGAGCGAACGCGCCATGAGCCACACTCGGCTCACCAAGATGGGTTTCATCTTCCAGCAGGCGTACTTCTTGTCCAACTTCAATCTGCGCGACAACATTCTGCTGCCCGCGCTCAAGGCACAGCCCACAGCCCGCGCCGAAGTCGAAGCCCGCGTCGACGCGATGCTCGAGCGATTCGACATCGCGCACGTCGCCCACCACGGCATCACCCAGGTGTCGGGCGGCCAGCTGCAACGCGCGTCGATCTGCCGGGCTCTGGCCAGCAAGCCCGCAGTGCTCTTCGCCGACGAGCCCACCGGAGCCCTGAACAGCAGCATGACCCTCGAGGTGATGGACGCCCTCACCGGCGTGCATCGGGACGGCACCACGATCATGATGGTCACCCATGACCCCGCGTGCGCTGCCCGCGCCGACCGCGTCGTCTACCTGCGCGACGGCCTCCTCGTCGATGCGCGAGACCTGGGCGCGTGGCAACAGTCCGACACCTCCCGGCGTGAGGACGAGCTCCTCTCCTGGCTGCGCGACCACGACTTCTAGTTGCGCCGCCGCTACACGACGCGGCACGCCTTCGCCCCGGTCCTCGCCCTGACTCATTCAGTCGGGACTGGTCCTCTGATTCTCGCTATATTCGCGATTAGCGGACCCTCGAGGGCACAGAGCCAGGGTCCGTGGTGGCGTGTCGACCTGGCGCGGAACTGACCGACTATTGCTCCCCAGTAGAGAGCGCGTCGGGGTGCGTCCAGGCCATCGAGTGCGCTGTTTGAAATCGGACAATGCATCTCTATATATATAGTGGTAGTTTCACGTCATGGTTCCTCTCAGTCGTGTCACTCCGGCCACCGTCGATGTGCTGAATGTCTTTCTTGGTGGCGAAGCGCCCATCTGGGGGCTGCTCGTCGTGAAAAAGACGGGTCGCCCGGCAGGCAGTGTGTACCCCATTTTGGAGCGGTTGGAAGGATCGGGATGGGTGACATCAAATTGGGAGGATGATTCCGAACGGACTGGTCCACGTAGACGCCTTTACGAGTTGACTTCGGACGGAGCTGCGGCCGCGAGGGAAGTGGTCGCCGCGGCTGAATTGCGCGGTCGCGCACGGGCGGTCCGAGTCGTTGCCGTCCCGAGTGAGATCGCGGCTGGGACCCTCGCATGAAGGGCGACGTGGTTCTTCGCATCATTGCGCTCATGCTGCCCGGCGCCGTACGCGCCCGCTATCTCGAGGAATGGCGCGCAGACTCTTTGGCCGCGGCGGATGCCGGTCTCCGGCGACGCGACATCGCTCGCGGGGCTGCAGCGCTCACTTTGACGATTGACCGCGATCTGCCCGCACACACAATGGAGCCTCGCGGTGCAGTGCCGCGCCGTTTCACGCGCCGAGGACTTGGACTTTTCGCGGCCGCGGCGGTTGTTCTTACGGGAGCGTGGCTCACCAACGGTGGAATCGTGCCGGAGGGACGCGATGTCTCTCCGCAGGCGCTCGTCACACTCAGCGCAGTTGCGTGGATCAGCTTTCGTCTGGCGATACTGGCCGTCTTGGTCGGCGTGCTGTACTTCGGCCGTGCTGCGATCATGGCCCGATCAACCCTTGCCAGAATTGCTACAGCGGCTGCCGTGACAGGCCCCGTTACAATCGCCCTGGCCGTCACCTTCGACGCCCATCGGACTGTGATGCTGGCCGGAATCCTCTTGTCAGCGTTCGGGTTCCTGGTAGGGCTCGTGGTGGTGACCGGTCCATCCCCGATCTCACTAGAACGACGTGTAGCCAGCCGTTCGAAGAGGATCCCAGTCGCTTTGCTCGGTGTTGCTGCAGTTGGCATGGTGATCGTGATCGGTGCGGTCGATCTTCTGGTGTGGAACCCGCAGTCGAAAGTGCCAGCGCTGAGTTTCGACGCTATCTACGCGCGAATGATTGAGGTCGATCAGTTCAGTCCATCGACGGCAATAGTCGGCGTGACGTTGTGGGCGGCATTCTGGGGTGGTTTAGCGGTGACTGTCTTTATTCTCGCGGCACGACGGAGCCAGATGTGGATGACACCAAGACGAGTGTCGATGCTCTTGCTGAGCATCATCGGCGGCGCAGTCTTCTTCCGCTTCTTCGCGGGTTTCAGTATTGGGATGTCGATAGCTGACACCTTCGGAACGAATGGCGCCAGTACGTCGATCGCTTCGGCAGTCCTGCCGTACGTCGGTCAATTGGCACTAGCTACTGCAGCCATCCTCTCAGGATGGGCACCCAAGATTCGCAACGCCGATACCCCTGAAGCAGGCGACGTTGCGGTTGCGTAGCCCGGCGCGGACCGTCTCCGCAACCGATGTCAGTTCTCACGATTTGGTTCCAGTTCGCTGGTACGAACCAACGCCCATCGGCCCGACAGCAGCTGGGCCAACCTTGCTCTGGCTGCATGGAGGCGGTTTTTTCCGAGGCGGTCTCGATCAGCCTGAAGCGCATGCCGTTGCACAATCGCTCGCCCGGCACGGGATGACGGTCGCGACAGTGGACTACCGACTTGCTCCGCCTCCGGGTTTGAGCTGGATGAAGACACGTGCGGGCCTGTCCAGGGGGCGCTTTCCGTTGCCACTCAACGATGTGCTCGCCGCGTACCGTAAGGTGCGTGCGCGGTCACCCCAGGGAGTGATTCTGGGTGGAGCGAGCGCTGGAGCCTGCCTCGCCGCTGCCGCAACCCTTCGCGCCACCGACGAAGGTCTACCCCCGGTCGGTGCCGTACTTGCATACGGGTTTTTCCATGCCAGGCACCAGCGAACAGATGACGTACAGCAGCGGGCTCGCGGTCACCGCCGGATCACACATTCCGTCTGGGGCCTGAATGCGATGAACCGCAACTACGCCGGTTCAGAGGCCGTACTCGCTAATAGATTCGCGTTCCCCGGCGGTCACGACCTGCACCGGTTTCCGAGAACCCTCTCAATCAACGCAGAGAAGGACAACATGCGCGCGTCCGGTGACACATTCGCATTAGAACTTTCCACCTACGGAGTAGACGTACAGCACCACGTCCTGCAGGGCACTCATCACGCATTCTTGAACAGGCCCGGTCACGATGCATTCGCGACGGCCGTCTCATTGATCGCGAAGTGGAGTCTCTGCGGGTAGCTCCGCCCCAATTCGGTTCAGACCGGCGGTGTCTCGTGCCCTCAGCGTGTCGAAACACATCGGTTATAAGACAGATTGCACTTCGGGAGCCGTGCGGAATATGACTCGAGTTCGGCTTGCAACCATGTCGAAGTGTTTATCGACTATCGGGGCTGTCATCTGTGAATGATGGGGGGCAGCCCAAGTTCCGAGAGCCGGGTTTCGGGACCATCGCCAGGTGTGAAATTACTCACGAGCTGCAATCGACTGATGGCCCAGATAATTGCAGCAAAGACGACAGTTGCGATAGCAATGGCCAGAGCGTAGATCATGACGACGCCGTAGCCCTGTGCGGGATCGAGGAATGGGTAGGGCACCCATCCGTCGGTTGCCCCGCGAATGGTGACGACGATGATCCACACGATGGGGTAGACCAGCGCAACCCATATTTTATTGAGCGGAAGGGCACTGCGGTCGCTGAAAATCACCCAATCCAGTGCGGCATAGAGGGGCAGGATTACGTGCAAGACGGAGTTGGCCCACGCGAGCGACACGCCACCTTCAAGTCCAGCCAACAACACGTTATACACGACGCCGGTGATGACTATGTAGGTTGTGGCACAACCTCGCGCCAACATCAACGACCGGGATTGGGGTCGTCCGGAGAGGGACACGACCGCGGCGACCAGCAGCACAACAACCAGAATAATGTTGCTTTGCATGGTGAAAAACCCGAAGAAGTTGAACGGGTTGATCGTCGCGCGCGTGGCCGTGTCGAAAAATGTCGACAGAATCGCCACCGTGCCCAGTGTCGCGACAGAAAGTCGCACCGTAGCTACAAGATATTTCACGATTTACCTTCGATCAGTGGTGCCAGTCTCGGGTAATCCGCAACTCGCTCAAATCTTAGGGGTCAAACCTTTTTTTAAGTGGAAGATGCCCACGTCTTGGAATCTGACACCCTTGATGCCGAGAACACGGCCCGTTTTGTGCTCGTCGGACTCGCACCAGCCGGGGGCGCCCTGCACGGTGGGCGAGAACGATTAGCTGCCGATCCCGTTCACAAAAGCGACGCTTTCGGCAGCAATCTGCGCGCGAGCCTGTTTGTGACTGATGGTGGGTTTGCCGTCCCCATCCTGACGCCCGTAGTCTCCGAAGAACGCGTGAACTGCGCCTTCCACCACGAGGTAGCGGGCGGCGGCCGGGAGCGCCGGCTTCGCTGCAGCAATTTTGGCTGGGGTTGACAAGCCATCGTTCGACCCCGAGATCGACAACACGGCGACGTTCACCTGAGCCATGTTCGTCGCTGGGTAGGAGGCGAAGAGCAGCAGCCCGACGACCGGGTCGCGAGCGGTCCCGGTAAAAGTTTCAGCGTCTGTCGCCGCCACAAGTCCGCCGAGGGAGTGACCTCCGACAACCTAGCGAGTGACCGGATGATGCGCGGCCCGGGCCGCTGCAAACGCTCCGGTAGACAGAAAAGCAACTCCGAGGGGTTGCTTGGCAATAACCACCAGGTGCCCCGACTCAACCAGTGGTCGAAGAATCGCGGAATAAGCCCGAGCATCGACTCGAGCGCCGGGCTGAAAGAACACTCCCACGGGGCTTTCGACGCCCGTTGGCCTCATCACGATTTCGGTGGCGTCCTCCGTCACCGTGACTATGCGGTCGGACTTCATGGCAGCCAGTGCTGGAGCTTCGGCCGACTGGGGCACCAGCCAGGCAACCGCCGCGATCATGAGAGAGCTCAGTGCAGTCAATACCGCCTGAACCACTCTGTGCCCACGATAGACGGGCTTGCGCGGTGGGTCATGTCCCATTGAGTGGTGGAGTTTCCCGGCCTTGAGCGTTGCTTCGCCAACGCGAGGAGCCACCGTGGGATGGTCAG